>CAIXDD010000383.1 GCA_903918155.1 uncultured Hyphomicrobiales bacterium | reverse complement strand
ATCAACACGCTGCGCGGCAATGTGAACTGGATGGCCGCGCGCCAGGCCTCCGTCGCCTCCGAATTGTTCGGCGAGAACATTTCGAAGCTCTGGCCGATCTCCTATGAGGGCCAGTCCGACACCGCCTGTTTCGACAATGCGCTCGAATTCCTCGTGCAGGGCGGCTATTCGCTCGCCCATGCGATGATGATGCTCATCCCCGAAGCTTGGGCCGGCAATCCCTTGATGGATGACGAGCGCCGCGCTTTCTACGAATACCACGCCGCGCTGATGGAGCCGTGGGACGGCCCCGCCGCCATGGCCTTCACCGACGGCCGGCAGATCGGCGCGACGTTGGACCGCAACGGCCTGCGCCCCGCGCGTTATCTCGTCACCGACGACGATCTCGTCGTCATGGCCTCGGAAATGGGCGTCCTGCCGATTCCGGAAGAAAAGATCGTCCGGAAATGGCGTCTCCAGCCAGGCAAGATGCTGCTGGTCGATCTCGAACAGGGGCGCATCGTCTCCGACGACGAGATGAAGCGTTCGCTGGCGTCCTCGCATCCCTATGACGGCTGGCTGAAGAACACGCAGATCGTGCTTGAAGACCTCAAGCCCGTGGAGCCGCGCGCCGCGCGCACCGACGTGTCCCTGCTCGATCGCCAGCAGGCCTTCGGCTACACGCAGGAGGATCTCGCGATCCTGCTCGCGCCCATGGCCGTCACCGGCGAAGAGGCGACGGGCTCGATGGGCACCGATACGCCGATCTCGGCGATGTCGAGCCAGTCGAAACTGCTCTACACCTATTTCAAGCAGAATTTCGCGCAGGTCACCAACCCGCCGATCGATCCGATCCGCGAACAGCTCGTCATGAGCCTTGTCTCGTTCATCGGTCCCCGCCCGAATATTTTCGATCTCGAAGGCAATTCGAAGCGCAAGCGCCTCGAAGTCCGCCAGCCCATCCTCACCAATGAGGATCTGGAGAAAATCCGCTGCATCGGCCATTTCGAGGATTCCTTCGATACGAAGACCCTCGACATCACCTATGCGTCCGAGCGCGGCGCCGCGGGCATGGAGGCGGCGCTCGAGCGCCTGTGCCAGCGCGCCGAAGACGCCGTGCGCGGCGGCTACAACATCATCATCCTGTCCGACCGCATGGTCGGCGCCGACCGCATTCCGATCCCCGCGCTGCTCGCCACGGCGGCCGTGCATCATCATCTGATCCGCAAGGGCCTGCGCACGTCCGTCGGCCTTGTCGTGGAGACCGGCGAGGCGCGCGAAGTGCACCATTTCGCCTGCCTTGCGGGCTATGGCGCGGAAGCGATCAATCCCTATCTGGTCTTCGAGACCATGGCGTCGATGGCCGACGAATTCCCTCCGGAGGTCGACGCCTATGAAGCCAACAAGCGCTTCATCAAATCCGTCGGCAAGGGCCTGCTGAAGGTGATGTCCAAGATGGGCATCTCCACCTATCAATCCTATTGCGGCGCGCAGATCTTCGACGCCATCGGCCTGTCGAAGAGCTTCATCGAGAAGTTCTTCGCGGGCACGGCCTCGCGCATCGGCGGCGTGGGCCTTGTCGAAGTCTCGCAAGAGACCGTGCAGCGCCATGCCGACGCCTTCGGCGACGCGCCCGTCTATCGCACCGCGCTGGCCGTCGGCGGCGAATACGCCTATCGCACGCGCGGCGAGGCGCATTCCTGGTCGCCGCAATCCGTCTCCTTGCTCCAGCACGCCGTGCGCGGCAACGCGCAGGAGAAATATCGCTCCTATGCGAAACTGCTCAACGAGCAGGACGAGAAGCTTCTCACGATCCGCGGCCTCTTCCGCATCAAGGACGCGGCCGAAGACGGCCGCAAGCCCGTGCCGCTGGAGGAGGTCGAGCCCGCGGCCGTGATCGTGCGGCGCTTCGCCACCGGCGCGATGTCCTTCGGGTCGATCTCGCGCGAGGCGCACACCACGCTGGCGATCGCCATGAACCGCATCGGCGGCAAGTCGAACACGGGCGAAGGCGGCGAGGAGGCGGATCGCTTCAAGCCGATGGCGAATGGCGATTCCAAGCGCTCCGCGATCAAGCAGGTGGCGTCGGGCCGTTTCGGCGTGACGACGGAATATCTCGTCAATTCCGACATGATCCAGATCAAGATGGCGCAGGGCGCAAAGCCCGGCGAGGGCGGGCAATTGCCCGGCCACAAGGTCGATGCGACGATCGCGAAGGTCCGCCATTCGACGCCCGGCGTCGGTCTCATCTCGCCGCCGCCGCATCACGACATCTATTCAATCGAGGATCTCGCACAGCTGATCT
>CAIXDD010000382.1 GCA_903918155.1 uncultured Hyphomicrobiales bacterium | reverse complement strand
TGGAGCTCAGGCAAGCGATTTTTGCTGTGTTTGCCCACAATCCAGCGGGCGCCTGCGCAAAGGCCCGGCCGGGACAGCATAAAGCCGCTGAAAATCAGGAATTTACGCAGGTGATACAGAGAAGCCACAGGGGCGTTTCGATCACGCATCCGCAGGCGTTTTTAAAGTATAGACTAAGTATTTTTGGAATCGCATCGCGACGCGTCATTCCATTTTCAGAGACTCGGCGCTGCGCAAGCGCCGCAAACGCGCCAAATTCCGGCCAACAAAAAGGGGCGTCCCCGCCCCTTTTCAACCTTCGCTATGGACTTGACCGTCAGCGCTCCCGGAAGGTCTTCGCCAAAGCGTCGCCGAGCGGCTGGACGAGGTAATGGAGCACGGTGCGCTCCCCCGTCGGGATGATGACTTCAACCTGCATGCCGGCGCTCAACGCATCCTTCAGCTGAGCGGGAATGTCGGTGTCGTTGATGGAGATCTGCGCCAGGAAATAGACCTGCCGCGAAGCTTCATCATAGAGGCGGTCGCGCGACATCGTATTGATGCGCCCTAAAATCACCGGCGTGGTGCGCGTGTTGAAATTGGGGAACCGCACCTCGGCGACGGCGCCTTCTCTCAGCTTTTCCACATCCGTGACCGCGACCTGCGCCTCGACGATCAAATCGTCGGCGACGGGCACGACTTCGGCCACGGGCTCGCCGGGCCGAATGACCTGACCGCGCGAGGTGACCTTCACGCCCTGCACCTTGCCGGAGCGCGGCGCGATCACGTCCATGCGCCGCATCACATCCTCGGCGACGCGGCGGCGCTCACGCGAATCATTGATCTTCTGGCGCGTGTCCTGCAGCGAGGCTGAAACCTCCTCGCGCATTTTCTGCTTGAGCTGCTGGATCTGCATGCGCATTTCAGCGGCGCTGTTCTGCGCCTTGGCGACCTCGGCCTCATTGCGCCCGACAATGCCCTGCAAACGCGCGGCTTCACGCTCAAGCGCAAGCCAGCGCGTCTTGGGCACGAGGCCCTTGTCGGCGAGGTCGCGCACGCCGACCAATTCGTCCTCGATGAAGGCGAGCTGCTTGTCAGACGAGACGCGCTCGAGCCGCAGCCCCTCGATCTCGGACTGATATTGGTTCACGCGACCTTCGAGAATGCCGATCTGGCCGTCGATGGAGCCCTTGCGTTCGCGAAACTGCGTCAGCTGATCCTGCACGACCTTGGCGACCGCGGGCTGGTTCGCGCGGGCGACGAGTTCGGCGGGGAAGTCGATTTCGGCGCTTTGATCGCGCTCCGCCAACAGTCGGGCTTCCTGCGCGAGCAGGCCGTCGAGCGCATTCTGGACCAGTTCGACATTGGCGCGCGCCTGCGTGTCTTCAAGTCGCAGCAGAACCTGCCCCTCTTCGACCGCCTGGCCCTCTCGCACAAAGAGATCTTGCACGATGCCGCCTTCAAGATGCTGCACCACCTTGCGCCGCGTCTCATAGGCGACGGAGCCGCCCGCGATGACGGCGCTGTCGATGCGCGCAAGCCCGGTCCACAGCACGAAACCGCCGAAAAACACGACGATGATGAGGTAACCTAAGCGGATCATCCATTCCGCATCGCCGGACGCGTTCAACGCCTCCGGCGACTCGGTCTTGGATTCGTTCATGACGCTGAGTGACATTTCAAAGCCTTTACGCAAACGTTCGAAGATCGCTCAGAGCGCGGCGGCGCCGGGAGCGCGCGGACGCGGCTGTTCGGGCGAAGCGACCACTTTGGGACCCATCAATTTTGAGAGCACTTCGTCCCGCGGCCCTGCATTCTGGATCTGGCCGTCCTTCAGCACGAGGACATAATCGACGCTCGAGAGAATGTTCATCTTGTGCGTCACGACGACGACGGTGCGTCCGCGCGTCTTCAGTTCCTGAAACGCATCCACGAGAGCCTGTTCGCCAGCGGTATCGAGATTTGCGTTCGGCTCGTCGAGCACGATCACGGCCGGCAATCTGAAAAGCGCGCGCGCCAGTCCAATGCGCTGGCGCTGTCCGCCAGACAGCGCCTGCCCGCCATCGCCGATCTGCGTGTTGTAGCCTTCCGGCAGCTTCTGGATCATTTCATGCACGCCCGCCAACAACGCGGCGTCGATGATTTCCTGATCCTCCGCTTGCGCGAAGCGAGAAATGTTTTCCGCGATCGTGCCGCTGAACAGCTCAACATCCTGCGGCAGATATCCCATGTGACGCCCGAGATCCTCAGCGTCCCAGTGTTCAAGCTTCGAGCCGTCAAGACGCACCGCGCCTGAAGCTGCGGGCCAGATGCCCGTCATGGCCCGCGCCAGCGACGACTTGCCGGCGGCGCTGGAGCCGATCACAGCGACGGCGGAGCCGGCTGGAATGTTGACTGAGACCTGCCGCAGCACGGCGGTCTGCCGGCCCGGGGGAAACACCGTCACGTTCTCAAGCGTCAGATGCCCTTTGGGCTCCGGCAGGTCGATCTTATCCTGCTTCGTTCCAAGCTCGAGAAGCATCGACTGCACGCGCGCAAAGGAATTGCGCATGTTCGTGAAGCCCTTCCAATTGCCGATGGCGATCTCGACGGGCTGAAGCGCGCGCCCGATGATGATGGAGGCGGCGATCATCATGCCAGGCGATATCTCTCGCTGCAGCACGAGCAACGCGCCAAGGCCCAGCACGAGACTCTGCGTCAACATGCGGTGGAACTTCGCCAGAGCGATCAAAAGACCCGCGCGGCTTGAGGCGGCCGCCTGCCAGGCGAGCACGGATTCATGCTGCTTGCCCCAGCGTGTGCGCAACGCCTCCACCATGCCCATGGCGTGAAGCACTTCGGAATTGCGGAACGTCGTCGTCGCGTAATTAGAGGCGGAGATGGAACTCATCTGAGCCTGATTGAGACGATCGCGCGTCGCATATTCGTTGAGCGCCGCGAGCACGAATGTGATGATAGCCGCGATCAGGACGAAAACGCCAAACCACGGGTTTATGAGGAAGGCGGCGATGATGTAGATCGGCACCCAGGGGAAATCGAGAAAAGCGAGGAATCCGGCGCCGGAAAAGAATTCGCGCACGGAATCAAGATCGCGCAGGCCTTGCACCGGCGCAGCGCCCGGCTTCTTCAGCGACAGACGTTGCACGGAGCGAAAGAGATCGCCATTCACGGCGCGATCGAATTGCACGCCAGCGCGGATCAACACCTGCGAACGAACAAGCTCCATAACGGCGATCACGCCATAGCAGAACGCGAGGATGAGCGTCAGGAAGAGCAGCGTGGTCAGGTTGCGGCTCGCGAGGACGCGGTCATAGACCTGCATCATGTAAAGCGGCCCAGCCAGCATCAGAAGGTTCACGACGCAGCTGAACACGATCACCGCGATCAGCGCGGGCTTGGCGGCGCGCAATCCCGCATCCAGCGCGGTCTGCGGGCCAGCGGGAGACGCTTTAGACTTGCCGAACATATGACTTCCTCATGCGGCGTCGCCGCGAACCAAGGGGCGCTGTGACGCCCCCGCGCAGCGTGAACTCAGCTTATGAACGTGGGCGATTGATTGGCCGCAACATGGGCTGTGCTGTTGCGCGGCCGTCGAATCCCTCTTGAGACCTAGGAGTATTGAGATTACTATACACCCAACGCAGGAGATAAGTCATGTATTCGAATCCTCAGCGCAGGGCTTCGAGCGAAACTATCGAGCTCCGTAAAGACGGGGGTCTTTGGCTTAAGTCGCTTCGAGAAGCCAAGGGCCTTTCGCAACGCAATCTAGCTGAATTAATCGGCACGGATTACTATACATTCATCTCCCAATTGGAAACAGGACGCGGCCGCATCCCGCCTGATCGCTATGTTGCGTGGGCGAAGGCGCTTGATCTTGACCCGAAAGATTTCGTTCAAAATCTGATGAAGTTTTACGACCCGATTACATACAATGTTTTATTCGGTAACGAGTCCGACGCGTCGCCGCGCTGAAACGCGGGTCGAGAGGTTTCGCTGATGCACGCCAATATCCTTCCGCTCTTCTTCAAGCCCGCGTCAGGCGGGGATTGGACGCAGCAGGAATTGGCGGAGTTCTACAGGGTCGAGACGATCCTGCTTCAGTCGGGCATTTCGCTTGAGACCGATCGCGGCGTCAGCGACGAAGGCGACCCCTGGTTCGTCTTTTGTCGCCCGGAGATCGGCGACGTCGTCATTCACTTCGCCCGACACGGTAACGAATATATCGCCGCCGGCGGCGGGCTTGATCGCGTTTTGCGCGGCCGCAGCTTTCGCGACATCGTCGATGCGTTCGTGACGCAACAGCCGCTGATGATGAAGCGGCCTGCGAACGACACGAAAGTTTTCCTGCATCCCGCAGCGCTTCTCAGCGCCCTGGTGGCGACCGCTTTCTTTCTTTTCATGGGATCGGACGCGGAGGCGGCGGACGCTCATGAAGCGGCCTCGAAGACGCCCACCAAGGATTCCTTGCCTGCGACCTTCCAGGCCCTGCTCGAGGCCGCTGGCCTCATTGGCAATCGTGAGGCATGGATCGCTTTGAGCGCCGTCACCGTCGCGCTCTCCGTCACCATTTTCGAATTCGGCGATCATGTCGCCACCGCCAGCGAGGCGTCGCTTGTCACCGCCGGCATGGATGCGCAACGCGGCGAGCACGAGCTGGTCGGCGCGATGTTGAACGAAAGCGAATTCGCGCGCCCTGACGAGCGCGGCGTCAAATCCGCTGACGCCGCGAATTTCAGCGCAGACGCGAACGCCGACGCGCAGGACCAGGAGACGCACGTTCTGCACGCCGCCGCCCAGGCGGTCACAGCGCCCGCAGAGAGCGTTGAGCATACGTTCACAACGAATGCGTTTTCCGGCGATCAGGCGGTCATCCTCGCAAAGTCCGACGACGCGCAGATCGCGCCGTCTTTCGATGACGCCTCCGACCTGCTGGAGCACGCACGCTTGCAAGCCGCGAAGGCGGAGGAAAACGTCGCGCGCCATGCCGAAGAAAATCAGGCGATGCAGGTCGTGCAGGATTCAATTTCCGCGCAGGTCGCCCATCACACCTCCATCGAGGTGCTCTCGCCCTCGATGATGACCGCGCTGACCAATGTCATGCAAGCTGACTTTTACCAGACCGGCGCTTTCGCGGCCGTCGTGACGGCGATCGATTCCGAAGGCGCGCACGCGGCGCAGAACTCCGTCTTCGCGCGCGCGACGGACGACCTCGAATCGACCGCTGTCCGCGGGACGATTTTCGAAGAGCACGAATCCGTCGAGACCGCTTTCGAAGCGCTGGAATGGTTCGCGGCTTCAAATCCCGATTACAAGGTCGTTTCTCTCGGGCGCAACGTCATCGTTTTCGATTGGTCGGATCTCGCCTCGGGCAAGCAATTGCACGTGCACACATGGTCGATGGACGACGGCTCCACGGTGAACATCATCGGCGCATTGCCTGACTTCGAGGCGCTCTCCGCCTGACGCGCCGCTCAGCGCTCAGGATTACAATTTTTTACCTTTCACCGCCCTTTCGTTACACACAAACCGCTACCCCTCGTTGCGTTCAAGCGTGAACGGGCCGCACCCGCATGCTGGCGACCGTCGGGGTATGTGGATGGGTAAGACAGCGCTGATCACCGGCGTCACCGGACAGGACGGCGCCTATCTATCGCGTTTCCTCCTTGAACGCGGTTATCGCGTCGTTGGCGGCCAGAGGCGCTCATCCTCGCTCAACACCAGCCGGCTCTCCTGTCTCGGCGTGGCCGACGACATTGAAATCGTCGACATCGATCTTGTCGAACACGCCAATGTCATGCGCACGATCGAGGACGTTCAACCGGACGAAATCTACAATCTCGCCGCGCAAAGCTTCGTCGGCGCATCTTATGAACAGCCCGTCTATACGGCGGATGTGGACGCTCTGGGCGTGACGCGCATTCTTGAAGCGATCCGCGTCATCAATCCCAAAATTCGGTTTTATCAGGCCTCATCATCGGAAATGTTCGGCCCCGCGCGCGCCGCCGTTCAGGATGAGCAAAGCCCATTCCAGCCGCGCAGCCCTTATGGCATCGCCAAATTATATGCGCACTGGATCACGCTGAGCTATCGCGAGACCTGGGGCGTCCATGCGTGCTCCGGCATCCTGTTCAACCATGAATCGCCCTTGCGCGGGCGTCATTTCGTCACGCGAAAGATCACGTCGGAACTCGCCATGCTCAAACATGGACGACGCGAGGCGATGACGCTGGGCAATATCGACGCACGGCGCGATTGGGGCTTTGCCGGCGATTATGTCGAGGGCATGTGGCGCATGCTGCAGGCGGAGACGGCGGGCTCCTATGTGCTCGCCACGGGCCAGGCGCGCAGCGTGCGGGAATTCGCGCAGGTCGCCGCCCAGCATCTGGGCTTCGATCTCGTCTGGCAGGGCGCGGGGCTCGATGAGCGCGGCGTGGACAGAAAAACCAACCGAACGCTGATCAAGATCGATCCGAAATTTTATCGGCCCGCGGACACGCACACGCTCGTCGGCTCCCCTGCGCGAGCGGAGGATGAGCTCGGATGGCGGCGCAAACTGTCCTTCGAGGACATGGTCGGCGCCATGGCGATCGCCGATGACAAGCAAGCGCGCGACTTCGCGCCGGCGTTCTGATCACAGGGCGCGCATCACCGTGTCATAAAGCGCCAGCGTCTTGCGCGCGGAATCATCCCAGTCGAAAACGCTCCGCCCGCGCGTGCGATCCACGCGCCGCATTTCGAATGAATCGCGCATGGCGCGCGTCCAGCCATCGACATCGAGGGGCGCGATGAACAGCGCCTCCCCCGCGCTCGCCTCGCGGTGCGGCGGTATGTCTGACGCGATCACGCTAGCGCCCGTCGCACGCGCTTCGGCGATGGGCATGCCGAAACCCTCATAGGTCGACGCATAGAGCATCGAACAGGCGCCGGCGTAGAGATCGCGCAGATCCGCATCCGTCACATAGCCCGCCATGCGCATGCGCCCGCTCGCCAACAGACGCTCCGCTTCCGCCGGCAACGCCTGCGCCCAACCGCGCGCGCCCACGAGAACAAGCGGACAGGCCTCCTGCACCGATGACGGCAAGGCTGCGAAGGCGCGGATCAGCGTGACGAGATTCTTGCGCGGCTCAAGCGTCGCGACCGAGAGAAAATAATGGCGCGCAGCAACGCCCAGCCGGCGCAACGCGCTCCCCTCCCCCGCAGGCGAGAGAAAGAGCTTATCGACGCCGGGCTCGATCACATGGATCTTGTCGCGCGGCACGCCATAAAATTCGACGATCTCGTCGCTGGTGAACCGCGAAATCGTATGGATCGCCGGCGCGTCCGCGATATACGCATCGAGTTTCTCCATCCAGCGAAGGCGCTGAGCGGGATGGTGCTGCGGCACACGCTTGTTGGAGAGGTCGTAGACCACCGGCACGAACGGCAGGGCCCCGAAGGCGGGCGGGCGATACAGGAATGCGTGAAAGAAATCCGCGCCCGATGCGCGCGCGCTGCGTTCGTAAAGCGCGCTGCGCAAAGTCTGATAGGCCAGATGCGCGAAGGGCGCCTTGCGCAGAATGGAGACGAGCGAGGCGCGGGCGGGCGCCGAAGAGGGCTCCTGCGACAGATCCGCCGCTGCGACGTCACGCCACTGGCGCTCGCCAAAGCCCACATAGGCGACATGATCGCCGGCCCGCAGCACCGCCGCCATCAGGGCCGACTGATATTTTCCCACGCCGGTTCGCTGCCCGACCAAAGGCTTCAAATCGACGCCGATCCGCACGCTCATGGCGCGTCGTCGCGTGGAAGCGGCGCGCCGGCGGCGCAGCTCTCGATCAGCCGCGCCATGCGCTCCTGATACACAGGCATCGCGTAATGGGCCAGCGCGCGCACGCGGGCCGCCCCGCCAAGCCGCGCGCGCAGAACATCATCGCGCAACAGCCGATCAAGCGCCTGCCCAAGCGCCTGCGCATCGCCCGGCGGCACGGTGATCGCTTCGGCCCCGTCGCGCGCAAGCTCCGGCACCGCCGTGGGCAATCGCGTGTTCACCACGGGCAGACCGCAGGCCATCGCCTCCAATTGCGCGAGCCCGAAGGTCTCCGCGCTCGTGCGAGAAGGAAAGGCGAAGGCGTCGGCGCGGCGCAGAAGCGCCACAAGTTCGCCGTCCTCCAGAAGACCGACGAGCCGCACGCGCGACTCCAAACCAAGCTCCTTGATCTTCTGCGTCAGCGCGGCGCGTTCGCCGCCCTCGCCGATGATCACGACTTGCCCTTCGAACAGGTGCGCCGCCTCGATGAGGATGTCGAAGCCTTTGTATTTCACCAGACGCCCGCAAGCGACCACCAGCTTTTCACGCGCAGGGGCGGACGCGCGCTCCGGCGACGGCGAGAATTTATCGACATCCACAGCGTAAGGCGCGAACACACATTTCTCGCGGAACGGCTCAAGAATGGAGCCCGGATAAACGAGCGCGGGATGCGACAGGACGATGGCGTCCGCGCGCTTCAACGTCATGCGCATGAGCGGGGCGACGAAACGAAAGGCGAAACGCTGCGCGACCACATGGGAATGCCAATAGACGATCAGCGCGCGCGCACGCCGCGTGGTGAAGGCGAGAACGAGATCGGCCAGCGGAAAGGGCGCATGCAGGATGACGACGTCCACGGCCGCGAGCCGGCGCCACAGGCGCCACGGATAGAAGGGCGAGACGGGAAGCGACAGCGCGTCGCCAAGCGAGCGCACGGTTTCAACCTCGGCGCCGTCTTGCGTCGTCGAGGCGCGCGGCCTTTTGCTGGTGGCGAGAATGGTTTGCGCGAAACGTTGCGGCGCAAGCCGCGACAAGGCGTCGAGCACGGTGGGAACGCCGCCCCGCACGTCGGGAAAAAACACTTTGTAAGCGTGCAGAACGCGCAATCTCGAACCCATGCGATCACCCTTGGACGCGCGCGGCGCCCGCGGGCTCATGCGAGTCCCGCCATGACAATGCGCGCGAGCTATAGCTCATGGATCGCGAAATGTTAAAGGCTTCGCGCCTGTCAGCCCCATGGCGATCACCGCGATGAACAAGGCGCTCCACCACCACGCCTGCCACAGGCCGTGGCTGACGAGGGCGACCAGCGCGCCGGCGGCCAGAAGCGCGCAGGCCTGCGGGAAAAGCGCGCCCGGCAATCGCGCCAGTCCCTGCGCCAGCGCAAGGCAAGCGACGAGCGCGGCGAGCGCGCCCGGCGCGCCCAGCTCAAGCCAGACCTGCACGAAATTGTTGTGCGCGTGGCCCCACGACATCCCGACGGGCCCGGAGGCGCCATGCGCATAGGCGAGCGAGGCGCCGGCCCCATGGCCCCACGGCAAGCCCTGCAGCGCGAAAGCGCCCGATCCGCGCCAGATCTCGAGACGGTCGCCCGCATGGCCGGCCTCGAGAAAGGCGCCTCCGCGCGTCGCGAGCGGTTCCGCAAGATCGCCGAACCAGGGCGCCGCAACCATGCAGGCGACGAAGGCGGCCGCGACCAGCACCGACAAAGCGCGCTGCGCGACGACGCGCGCAAGGCCGCCGGCGAGCAAGGCCGCGCCGAGCGCGAGCTTCGCGCTTTCGCTGTCACTGGAGAGCACGAGCGTCGCGACGGCGGCGAACGCGCCTGCGCGCCACAAAGGCGACACGTCCGCGCGCGCCGCGAGGCCGCAGGCCATGGCGAGAAGGCTTGCGGCGACCATATTGTAACGATGCGCCTCCTCGGCGCCGCGCACATGGGCGGCGAGCGGCGAACCGAACCACAAATCCACGGCCGCGACGCCGGCGCCGATCACAAGCGCGCCCGCGAAAATGCGATGCAGCAGCGCCGAAGGCGCGGGCGCAAGCGCAAGAACGATGAGCCCGGCCGCGCAGACAAGCGCGCAGGCGCCTGCCTGCGTGAGGCCGCGCAGCGGCAGCGGCGTCCAGGCCAGACTCGCAAAGGCCCAGGCGAAGAAGAGCGCGCAGGCCCAGGCGAAGAGGTTTCCCCTGCGCATGCCCGCCACAGGCGCGGGCCGCGCCCGCAGCTGGACGGCAAGCGCGAGCAGAAGCGCGCCGGCCACGAGCATCGGCGGCGCCATGCGGCGGGCGAACGGCAAGAGAAGCGGCGTGAACAGCACCAGCGCGACGCCGAATTGGGCGAGCGCCTGCTGCGACACGCGGTCTTTCAGGTCACGCGGCATGAACGGCGTCGGCGCGCGCATGGCGCGCGATCATGGCGTGCAGATGCTCCAGCGCCAGAGACTTGTCGTCGCGCTCCAGCGCAAGCGCGAGGCCGGCGAGCGCAGCCTCCACATGGTCGAAGCTCTGCGCCGGCGTGACGAGCTGGAACACGCCCTTCACGGCGGAGGGCTGCGCGTCTTCATCCGCGCAGACCAACGCCTCCTCGAGGCGCTCTCCCGGGCGCAGGCCGGTATAGACGATCTTGATGTCCTGATGCGGCGTCCATCCGCACCATGCGATCAATTGCTCCGCAAGATCGACGATGCGCACGGGCTCGCCCATATCGAGCAAGAACGCGGCCTTCGTTCCATCGAGCGCGCGCGCGCGCCCATCGGCGCCCGAAGCGAGCGCGCAGGACACGAGCACCAGTTCGCTGGCTTCCTTGATGCTCATGAAATAGCGCGTCATGGCGGGATCGGTGATCGTGACCGGCCCGCCATTGGCGATCTGGCGCAGGAAGATCGGCACGACGGAGCCGCTCGATCCCAGCACATTGCCGAACCGCACGGAGAGGAAATCGCGCTCTTCCTGC
>CAIXDD010000381.1 GCA_903918155.1 uncultured Hyphomicrobiales bacterium | reverse complement strand
TGGCGCCCCGCATGGGAGCCCCCGGGGCCTGCGGCGCGGGCGCCAGACGCGGGCGCGCGGGCGCGGCCTTCGCCGCCTGGTCGAGGATCACGCGGGCGAGGACTCCATAGGCCTGCGCGCGCAGCCGCTCCTCGGACTCAAGCCCGTCGCGCTCCGCCCGCCGCGCCCGACGCAGGGCGCCGCCGAGGGCGCGCTCGGTCTGGTCCGGGTCGAGGCCCAGCGCCTGCGCGAACCGGCGAAGCCCGCGTTCGAGATCGGCATGCGGATCTGTCGAGGCGAAGCGAACGGCCATGGCGGCCTCCCCCGGGGTTCCCCGGCCTTCAGCGTCCCCTTGCGGGTTTCATGCGCGCCCCAACGCCATAAAGATTAGGGCGGCCGGAGGCGGGGGCAAGCGGGTAAGGCGAGCGGGCCAATCGAGCAGGCAAGGCGAGCGGGCGGCTCCCGCCACGAACGCGGCCTTGCCATCGCGCGGCCCAGCCCTTAAACGGCGGACAAACCGCGCCCTCGCCGGCTGCGGTCCTCTCCTGACGGGCAAGCCGATGACCACCGCTGACCAGACCAGTGCCATTCCCGGAATTCTCGCTGGCAAGCGTGGCCTTGTGCTCGGCGTCGCGAATAACCGCTCCATCGCCTGGGGCATCGCCAAGGCGGCGCGCGACATGGGCGCGGAGCTGGCCTTCACCTATCAGGGCGAGGCGCTGGAGAAGCGCGTGCGCCCGCTGGCGCAAAGCCTTGGCGCCCATGTGCTCGGCCATTGCGACGTGACCGATGCGGCGACCATCGACGCCGTGTTCGAAGAAGCGCGCAAATTATGGGGCGGCATCGATTTCGTGGTCCATTGCATCGCCTTTTCCGACAAGGACGAGCTGACCGGCCGCTATGTCGAGACCAGCGAGGGCAATTTCACCAAGTCCATGCTGATCTCCTGCTATTCCTTCACGGCGGTCGCGCAGCGCGCGGAGAAGCTGATGAACGACGGCGGCTCGCTGCTCACGCTGTCCTATTACGGCGCCGAGAAATGGATGCCGCATTACAATGTGATGGGCGTCGCGAAGGCCGCGCTCGAGGCGAGCGTGCGCTATCTCGCCGCCGATCTGGGCGAGAAGAACATCCGCGTCAACGCGATCTCCGCCGGCCCCATCAAGACGCTGGCCGCCTCCGGCATCGGCGATTTCCGCTATATCCTGAAGTGGAACGAATATAATTCGCCGCTGCGCCGCACGGTCACCATCGAGGAAGTGGGAGAGACGGCGGCCTTCCTGCTCTCGCCCCTGTCACGGGGAATCACGGGAGAGATCCTCCATGTGGACGCGGGCTATCATGTGGTGGGCATGAAGAATCCCTCCGCCCCCGACATCGTGGTCGGCGGCGAGAAGGAGTGAGCCTGCGCCGCGTCCCGCCCCCTTCGTTCTCCCGCGCGAGGCGCGCCTCTTGCTCCAGCATCGGCTAATCTTCCTGCGCCACGGCGAGACCGACTGGAACGTCGAGGGACGTTTGCAGGGCGGGCAGGACATTCCGCTCAACGCGAAAGGCCGCTGGCAGGCCGAACAGGCCGGGCGCACCGCGCTGAAGATCCTGGGTCCAGCCGCCGCGCGCGCGATTCCCTTCGTCTCCTCCCCGCTGTCGCGCGCGCGCGCCACCATGGAGATCGCGCGCGCCGCCATGGGCCTGGCCCCGCCCGATTACGCGCTGGAGCCGCGGGTGAGCGAACTGACCTTCGGCGAGTGGGAGGGCCTGACCTGGCCCGAAGTGCAGGCGCGCGCGCCTCAGGCCGCGGCCTGGCGGGAGGGCGAGAAATGGACCTTCACGCCCCCGCGCGGGGAAAGCTATTTCATGCTCGCCCAGCGCCTCCAGCCATGGCTTGACGATTTGCGGGGCGAGACGCTCGTGGTCTCCCATGGCGGGGTGGCGCGGGCGCTGATGGCGACCATCGGCGGGCTCGCGCCCGAGCGCGCCGCGCTGGCCGATGTGTGGCAGGGCCGCGTTCTGGTGTTCGCCCGCGGCCGGTTCGACTGGATCTGAGCGGCGGCGAAACGGGCGAGCTCGGCGGCAGGGAACCCCCGCGGCGAGGCCACGTTCATCAACAGTTCAGGCGCGTGCGCTAGAAGACGGGCTTCGCCTGTTATGGTATCCTTTCAATGAAGACCGTGGCTTCGAACGACCACAGGGAGGAGCCGTTCGTTGAGGTGCCGCACGCCTTTGCAACCGCTTTCGCGTCAGCCTTTGCGAGCGCTTTTGCGCGCTCCTTTGCCTGCGCCTTCGCGCGCGAGGGGACGCCGCCGCGATGACTGAATCCGCGGATCTCGCCTCGCAAGACGAGCCCTGTTCAGATTCCGCGCGCGCGCTTCCCGGCTTGCGCGGGCCTGTGCGCCCCGACCTGGCGCGCGACGAATTGCTGGCGGAGA
>CAIXDD010000380.1 GCA_903918155.1 uncultured Hyphomicrobiales bacterium | reverse complement strand
CAATCTCGAAGACATCAAGGGGCCCGATTGTTTCGAGATCGAGGAGAAGCTGCGCGCGCGCATGTCGATCCCCGTGTTTCACGACGATCAGCACGGAACCGCGATCATCGTGGGCGCGGCGGTGCGCAACGGGCTCGAGTTCGCGGGCAAGAAGATCGGCGACGTGAAAATCGTCGCCTCCGGCGCGGGCGCGGCGGCGCTCGCCTGCCTCAACCAGCTCGTGGCGCTGGGCGCGCGACGCGAGAACATTTTCGTCTCCGATCTTGAAGGCGTGGTGCACAAGGGGCGCAACACGCTCATGGACCGGTGGAAAGAGGTCTATGCGCAGGAGACGAGCGCGCGCACGCTCGCGCAGATCATCGGCGGCGCCGACGTGTTCCTCGGCCTGTCCGCCGCCGGCGTGCTGAAGCCCGAGATGGTGAAGGAGATGGCGGAGCGCCCGCTCATTCTCGCGCTCGCCAATCCCACGCCCGAAATCATGCCCGAGGAAGCGCTCGCCGTGCGTCCCGACGCGATGATCTGCACGGGGCGGTCGGATTATCCCAATCAGGTGAACAACGTTCTCTGCTTCCCCTATATTTTCCGCGGCGCGCTCGACGTGGGCGCCACGACCATCAACGAGCAGATGAAGCTCGCCGCCGTCGAGGCCATCGCGCAGTTGGCGCGCGAGGCGCCCTCCGATGTGGTGGCGCGCGCTTATGGCGGCGCCGCGCCGCTGTTTGGCGCGCAATCGCTCATTCCCTCGCCCTTCGATCCGCGCCTCATCCTGCGCATCGCCCCGGCGGTCGCGAAAGCGGCGATGGACAGCGGCGTGGCCGCCAAGCCCGTCGAGGATTTCGACGCTTATGTGGAGACGCTCGGCCGCTTCGTCTTCCGCTCCGGCTTCCTGATGAAGCCCGTCTTCGCGCAGGCGAAGTCCGATCCCCGCCGCGTCATTTACGCCGACGGCGAGGACGAGCGCGTGCTGCGCGCCGCGCAGGTCGTGCTCGAGGAAGGCCTTGCGACGCCCATTCTCATCGGGCGGCCCTCGGTCGTGGATAAGCGCATCGAGCGGTTCGGGCTGCAGATCCGCCCCGGCCGCGATTTCGAACTCGTCAATCCCGAAGACGATCCGCGCTATCGCGATTATGTGCAGACCTTGATCGACGCCGCCGGCCGCAAGGGCGTGACGCCGGACGCCGCGCGCACGCTCGTGCGCACCAACGCCACCGTCATCGGCGCCGTCGCCTTGCGGCGGGGCGATGCGGACGCGCTGATCTGCGGGCTCGAAGGCCGTTTCCACACGCGCCTGCGCTTCATCAAGGACATCGTGGGCCTCGCGCCGGGCGCGAGCGATTTCTCCGCGCTCTCGATGCTCATCACCCAGCGCGGCGCCTATTTCCTCGCCGACACCCATGTTCGCTCCAATCCGAAAGCCTCCGAGATCGCCGACATGACGCTGGGCATCGCGGAACATGTGCGCCGCTTCGGGCTCACCCCGAAAATCGCGCTGCTCGCCGACAGCGATTTCGGCGGGCTCGATTCACCCTCCGCCATCAAGATGCGCGAGGCCCTGCGGATCGTGCGCGACGCCAATCCCTATCTCGAAGTGGATGGGGAGATGCAGGCCGACACCGCGCTCTCGCAGGCCATCCGCGAGCGCGTCATCCAGAAATCGAGGCTCTCGGGGGAGGCGAACGTCCTCGTGATGCCCAATCTGGAATCCGCCAATATCGCGTTCCAGCTCGTGAAGATGCTCGCGGACGCCTTGCCCATCGGCCCCATCCTGATGGGCGCCGCCAAGCCCGCCCATGTCCTCACGCCCTCCGTGACCGCGCGCGGCATCGTCAATATGACCGCCATCGCCGTCGCCGAGGCGCAGGCGCAGGATCGTCACGACCCCGCCTGAGGCCCGCATTGCGCGGTCGGCCCTGCGGCTGACCGCGCTAGGCGCAGGGCGGCCTCGCGAACGTATCCCTATGTTTCCGCCCGGCCGGTTCGGCGCAGGGCGCGCCGATGCGAGCTGCGCAAATTTTGTGCAAGCGGCGAGGCGCGTCGCCGGCGCGCGCATTCGCGCGAAATGCGTCATTTCATGTCCGGTCGCGCGCGCGGCGGCCTTCCCATGGGCTTGCGCCGGCCTCGATTCGCGGAAAAATTCGCAGGAACGGCGGTCCGCAGAAATGTTGTGCGCGATTGCGGGAACCGGCGTGCGAAGCATTGCCGCCGGCGCCGGCGATGGTTATGGTTTGCAGGTGCGGAGGGGATTCCCCTGCGCCAGCGCGCGACGCCGGTTACGTTGGGATGCGTCGTGCGGGGATCGGGATACGTTGCGCGGCGATTGATTACGCAGCGTCAGCCGCTTGTCTAGTTGGTTGCGTTTTTTCTGGGCTCTAGATGCCCGCCGTTATTTTCAAGGGAGCCGCGTCAGCGGGAAATCATATGGCACTCGACCGTTCAGCCGAATTGCGTCGTCAGGTCGCGGAATGCGAGGCGCGCATCGCGTCCCTGATGTGGGTTCTGGGCGTCATCCGTCGCGGCGTCGAATGGAAGGAAGACAGCCCGATCCTGCGCCTCATCGACCGCACGATGGATCATGAAAGCGTGCGCGACGAACTGGCCCCGCTGGGCGCTAATGTCGCGCGCATGGCCGCCCGCCGGTAGCGGCGGCCTGCGGCGGTCAGACCGAGAAGCTCGTGCCGCAGCCGCAGGAGCTGGCGGCGTTGGGATTGTCGATCCGGAACGACTGCCCCATCAGGTCGTCCACGAAATCGATCCGCGCGCCGCGCAGGAAGTCGAGCGACACCGGGTCGATCACGACGCCCGCGTCGCCCGCCTCGATCAGGAGATCGTCCTGCGCGCGGGCGGAGGCGATGTCGAAGGAATATTGAAACCCTGAACAGCCGCCGCCGTTCACCGCCACGCGCAGCAGCGCCCCTTCGGGCTCCTTAGCGAGGATCTGCGCCACGCGGCGGGCGGCGCGCTCGGTCACCACGGGCAGGGCGGCGTCCGCGCCGGCTGCGAGGGGGGCGGCGGTCGAAGGGCTCGTCTTGGCGGCGTCTGCGGCTGTCATGGGTCGCGCGTGCCTTGGGTTGGGGATCGGATGGATCGGTGCGTCCTGTCCCCCGTCGCGCTTGCGACGGCTTGTCCGGAGACGCAGTCAGATATAAGGCCGTTGTCGTGACCCTTCAATCTCAACCCCACGCGCCAGCATCCGGACAAGGCTCGGGACTTGGCTCCGGACAAAACTCGGGACTTGGCTCGGTACAAAGCTCGGGACTTGGCTCGGGACTTGGCTCCGGGCCGCCTTCGGGACCAGAAGCCGGCTCCGGCCCTCTGGCCGGGCTCCCGCAGCCCGGTCGGCCCTGGCGCGCGCCTTATGCGGTCGATCCGGCGGCCAGCCGCGGTCGGGCGCTTGCGGAGCCGGACTCGCCCACGCGCACGCCCTTCCAGCGCGATCGCGACCGCATCATCCATTCGACGGCCTTTCGCCGGCTCGCCCACAAGAGCCAGGTGTTCGTGCCCCATGAGGGCGACCATTACCGCACGCGGCTCACCCATACGATCGAAGTGGGGCAGATCGCCCGCGCCATCTCCCGCGCCCTGGGGCTCGACGACGATCTCGCGGAAGCGCTCGCGCTCGCCCATGATCTCGGCCACACCTGTTTCGGCCATACGGGGGAGGAGATCCTCGACGCCGCCATGCAGGGGCATGGGGGCTTCGACCATAATGCGCAGGGGCTGCGCATCGTCACCGCGCTGGAGCGCCGCTACGCTGATTACGACGGGCTGAATCTGAGCTGGGAGACGCTCGAGGGGCTGGTCAAGCATAATGGGCCGCTGCTGACGCCCGAGGGCGCGCCGGCCCCGCGCCACGCCCGCGCCGGCGTTCCCGCGCCGATCCTGAACTTCGACGCCGCCTTTCCGCTGGGCCTGTCCAGCTGGTCGAGCGCGGAGGCCCAGTCCGCCGCCATCGCCGACGACATCGCCTATAACGCCCATGACATCGACGACGGGCTGCGCGCCGGCCTTTTCACGGTGGAGGATTTGCGCGAGGTCGATTTCCTGCGCGATGTGGTCGACGAAATCGCCGCCTGGCGGCCGGGCCTCGAACGCGCGCGCCTGATCCATGAAATATCGCGGCGCGTCATCACCCGGCTGATCGAGGACGTGATCGCGGAAAGCGCGCGCCGCCTCGCGCAGGGCGCGCCCGCAAGCGCCGACGCCGTGCGCGCCGCCGGCAAGGCGAGCGTCTGGTTCTCCGCGCCGATGGAGGCGGTGGACAAGGCGCTCAAGGCGTTCCTGTTCCCGCGCATGTATCGCCATCCGAAGGTGATGAAAGTGCGCGGCGAAGCGGGGGAGGTCGTGCGGATCCTCTTCGAGCGTTTCGCCGCCGATCCCGCGCTCATGCCGGCGGAATGGGCCGGAATGGCGAATGGCGCAGACAGCGAATCCCGCCGCCTGCGCCATGTGTGCGATTACATCGCCGGCATGACCGATCGCTACGCCGTCGCTGAATGCGTGCGGCTGACGGGCTCGGCGCCCAGCTTGCGGTGAGGGAATGCGGGGTTACATGCGCCCCATGCCGCCGCGCAGGAACGGAAACACGTTCTCAAGCGCAGCGTAGATCGCGGCGAACAACAGCGCCATCAAGACGATGGCCGTCATAACCGTGAATTCGCCAGTCCAGAAAGCAGCGCTGCCCATGGTATGCCTCCCCTTAAGATTTGGTGGCGCGATGTTTACCCGAGGCGCGGCCATGCGCAAGGGGAATGTCAAGGAACCTGACAAAATGGGGGCGCGCCCGCGAGACTGGCCAAGCTCAAGTGGCGGAGCGCGCGGCGCCTGCGCGCGGTTCGGGCGCGCGGGGCTTGCGCTCTTTGACCTGACCGCCGATTTCCGCTAGGCCGCGCGCGAGCGCCGCGCCGCATTTTGCGCCGCCGCCAGCCCTCAAGAGCCAGCCTCCCATGAACCTGTTCGCCGACTTTCAGGACCGTATCGCCGCCTTGCTTCGCGGGCTGATCGCCGAGGGTCGCCTGCCGGCCGATCTCGACCTCAAGCGCTTCGTGGTGGAGCCCCCGCGCGACGCCTCGCATGGCGACCTCGCGACCAATGCGGCCATGGTCTATGCGAAGGATGCCAAGCCCGGCTTCGCCAATCCGCGCGAACTGGCCGCGCAGATCGCCTTCACGCTCGCCGCGATGGCGGATGTGGAGACCGCCGAGGTCGCCGGGCCCGGCTTCATCAACATCCGCCTTCAGCCCTCCGTCTTCGCCAAGGTCGCGCGCGCGGCGCTGGCGGACGCGGGCTATGGCCGCGGCGCGCCCGATCCCGCCGCGCCGCCCGTCAATGTCGAATATGTCTCCGCCAATCCCACGGGCCCCATGCATGTGGGCCATGGGCGCGGCGCCGTGTTCGGCGATGCGCTTGCGAGCCTTCTCGCATTCGCGGGCCGCAAGGTGACGCGCGAATATTACATCAACGACGCGGGCTCGCAGGTCGACGTGCTCGCGCGCTCCGCGTTCCTGCGCTACCGCGAGGCGCTGGGCGAGAGCGTGGGCGAGATTCCCGAAGGGCTTTATCCCGGCGATTATCTGAAGCCCGTCGGCGCCGCGCTCGCGCAGGCCCATGGTCGGGCGCTGCACGACCGGCCCGAGAGCGAATGGCTGCCGCTGGTGCGCCGTTTCGCCATCGACGCCATGATGGACATGATCCGCGAAGACCTTGCGGCGATGAACATCCGCCACGACGTGTTCTTCTCCGAACGCGCCTTGACGGAAGGCGAGGGGGGCGCGGATCTCGTGGGCGCGGCGATCGCGGACCTGCGCGCGCGCGGCATCGTCTATGTGGGCCGCTTGCCCCCGCCCAAGGGCCAATTGCCCGACGATTGGGAGGATCGCGAGCAGACGCTTTTCCGCTCCACCGATTTCGGCGACGACGTGGACCGCCCGCTCATGAAGTCAGACGGCTCCTACACGTATTTCGCGTCCGACATCGCCTATCACAAGTCGAAGGTGGATCGCGGCTTCTCCGACATGATCGACGTGTGGGGCGCTGACCATGGCGGCTATGTCAAGCGCATGCAGGCGGCGGTGAACGCGGTCTCGGGCGGCAAGGCGACGCTCGACGTGAAATTGTGCCAGCTCGTGAAACTGATGCGCGACGGCGAACCCGTCACCATGTCCAAGCGCGCCGGCACGTTCGTGACGTTGCGCGAAGTGGTGGAGGAAGTGGGCGTCGACGCGGTGCGCTTCATGATGCTGTTCCGCAAGAACGACGCCACGCTCGAATTCGATCTCGCCAAGGTGATCGAGCAATCGCGCGAGAATCCCGTTTTCTACGTTCAATACGCCCATGCGCGCGCCCGCTCGGTGCTGCGCCAGGCCAAGAACGCCTTCGAGGATTTCGACGCCGCCGACGCGGCGCTGGCGGGCGCCGATTTCAGCCTTCTGTCGGACGAGGGCGAGATCGGCCTGTTGCGCCTCATCGCGCAATATCCCCGGCAGGTGGAGGCGGCGGCGGCGGCGCATGAGCCCCATCGCATCGCCTTTTATCTGCACGATCTGGCCTCCGCTTTCCAGGCGCATTGGAACAAAGGCAAAGATCAGCCACATTTGCGCTTTGTTAATGAAGAAAAGAGAGAGTCGACGCATGCGAGGGTCGCTTTGGTCGTATGTTTAACCAAAGTTCTCGCGTCGGGGTTGGGCGTTCTCGGCGTCTCCGCCCCCGACGAAATGCGTTGAGCGCGTCCGTCTAGGCTATCCCGGCCTGAAACGCGCGCTTTGCGCTGGAGCGTGTCGCGCGGACTTCGCCGCGCCTGCGTCCGCGTGCGAGGTGTGTGATGAACGAAGCCGCTGCGAGGGCTCGCCAGCCCATCGATCTGGAAGAATTCGAGCGTCGTTTGCGCGGCGGCGCATCGGCCGAGGCGCGTTTGGCGCCCGAGCCTCTAACCTATCAGACGCCGCAGGCTCCTCTTGCGCGCGAGGCGCCTCAAACGCTCGGCGATTACGCGCGCGCGATGGGCGCTGGCCAGCTTGATGACCGGCGCGCGCCGGCCTTGGACGGCTATGGCGCGCCCGCCCCCGAT
>CAIXDD010000379.1 GCA_903918155.1 uncultured Hyphomicrobiales bacterium | reverse complement strand
TCAAGGGCGATCCGCGCTGGGCGATCTCGCTGGCGCTGGTGGAGCAAGGCGAGACGCGCCTTGCGGTGCTGCACCTGCCGGCGACGCAGGAGACCTTCGTCGCCGGCGCCGGCGCGGGGGCCTTCCTCAACGACGCCCCCATCCGCGCCTCGCAGCGCGCCCGGCTCGAAGGCGGGGCCATCGCCGGCCCGCCGAAATGGCTGGACCGGCTGGCGCAGACGGGTTTTCCCTTCGAGCGGCGGCCAGCCGTCCCCTCCCTCGCCTATCGCCTCGCGCAAGTGGCCTGCGGGCGGCTGGAGGCCGGTATCGCCTCGACCAACGCATGGGATTGGGATATAGCGGCGGCCGACCTGATCGTGAGGGAGGCCGGCGGCGTCCTGACCGATTTCGACAAGAAGAGACCAGCTTACAATTCTCCGCATCCCCGCCACGGCGCCCTCGGCGCCGCGCCGGCGGCCCTGCATGACGCGCTCATCGCCGCGCTTCGGCAGGCGGCGGCCGCCGATCCCGCCTTCGGGACGGCGAAACCCGAACGCACGCAACCCTAACGCACCAGAGCAGGCCGATGTCCGAACACCAGTCCCAACCGCGCGAATCCAAACAGCTGCTGCATCTCGTCTTCGGCGGCGAGCTTCAGGCCATCGGCGGCACGACCTTCCGGGACCCCTCGCAACTCGACGTCGTGGGCGTGTTCCCCGATTACGCCAGCGCCGAACGCGCCTGGCGGGCCAAGGCCCAGCAGACGGTGGACAGCGCGATGACGCGTTATTTCATTGTGCATTTGCACCGTTTCCTCGATCCTTCCTGATCGACTCTCCAACCGGACGACCGGATGCTGAAACGTCTCGGCCGCTCACGGGCGGCGCAGGAAACGCTCGCCTTCCTCGGGGCGCATTATCTGCGCCTCGTCGAGGCGACGTCGCGCTTCGCGATGGAGCCGGCGGATTTCCGCGACCGCGCCCTCGCCGACGCGCCGGTGATCGCCACTGTCTGGCACGGCCAGCATCTGGCCTCCCATGTGGCCTGGCCGCAGGGCATGAAGGTCGCAGCCCTCATCTCGCGCAACGCCGACGCGCAGGCCAACGCCCGCGCGCTGGAGCGGCTCGGCGTCACCCCCATCCGCGGATCGGGCGGCTCGCGCCACGGCATCCATCGGCGCGGCGGCGCAGCCGCCTTGCGCGAAATGCTGCGCACGCTGGGCTCCGGCGTCTCGCTCGTCCTCACCGCCGACGTGCCCAAGAAGGCGCGCCGCTGCGGAATGGGCGTCATCACGCTCGCCAAATTGTCGGGCCGGCCGATCTATCCGCTCGCGGTGACGAGCGCGCGGCGCATCGATTTCAACTCGTGGGATCGCGCGAGCCTGCCCTTGCCCTTCAGCGCCGGCGCCATCGTCGTCGGCGAGCCGCTGCGCGTGCGCGCGCAAGCTGACGAGGCGGAGATGGAGGCCGCGCGGCTTGATCTGCAAGCGCGCCTCGACGAGGTTTACGCGCGCGCCTACGGACGTTTCGGCCAGCAGGATCCCGGCGCGGGCTTGCGCGCGGCGCGCGAAGGCGCGCAGAGCCCGGGGAGCGCGCCATGAGCATGCGCTCGCCGCTCATCCTCGCCTATCGGGGGCTCACCCGCGCCGTGACGCCGGCCTTGCCCGCCGCGCTGCTGTGGCGGCTGGCGCGCGGCAAGGAAGACCGCGCGCGGCTGAGCGAGCGCGTGGGCCATGCAAGCGCGCCGCGCCCGCCCGGGCGCCTCGCCTGGCTGCATGGG
>CAIXDD010000378.1 GCA_903918155.1 uncultured Hyphomicrobiales bacterium | reverse complement strand
CGCGCGCGAATTTCTGGAATAAGGCGACGAGGCGAGAGGAGGAAGAGCAAGGCGGCGCTCGTCACGGCGGCGAATATCGCGCGCGCGAATGTCACCAAGCGTCGTTTGAACACCTAGCGCAAACATAAACCGACGCTGAGCAGGCGGACCTCATGAAGCCGCCGCCGCAATTGGTCTCATGAGCCAAAAACGTTCACGCCGCCCCGGAAGGGCGGCGATTCGATATCGAAGATTTTTCAAGAGGCTTCGATGGTGGGCGCACTAGGGCTCGAACCTAGGACCCGCTGATTAAGAGTCAGCTGCTCTACCAACTGAGCTATGCGCCCATCGAAGCGACGGGGCTTGCGTCCCGGCGATGTGCGGCGTGTAACAAAGCCCCGCCCTCATGTCCATACCGGAAGCTGGGAAACTGCGTTTTCCCGACAGGAATATGTGGGCTCGCGCCAGAACTCTCAGCGCGGCGCGCGGCGGGAACGGCCCCGCCCCGCCCGCGTTGAGGCGGATGCGCCTGCTCACCCCTGACGTGATCGGCTATGCTGCGGGTGTTCTGTCGGCCTTCAGCTTCCTGCCGCAGCTTCTCAAGGCCTGGCGCGATCCCGACCCGCGCGCGGTGTCCGCACGCACCTATCTGGCTGCGATGGCCGCGTTCTGCCTCTGGATCCTCTATGGATTCATGATCGGCAGCCTGCCGATCATGATCTTCAACGCCATCAGCCTGGCGCTTGCTGGCGCGATATTGGCCTTGCGCCTGAGCAAGGGCGCCCAATCGCCGCGGCGCTAGCGGTGAAGGTCAAGGCGTCCACCAGGGCGGCACGCCATAATGGGCGTGGACGCGTTCGTCCCATGCGCTGTCGACCACCGGCTCGCCGTCGATCCATTTCGGCGCGTCTTCGAGATCCTTTTCCGTAAGGTCGACGCGATAGCCGCCAAGGCTCGTGTCGTAATGCAGCTTGCTCCAGGGGATGGGATAATGATCCTCGCCCACGCCGAGAAAGCCGCCGAAGCTCATCAGCGCATAGACGGCGCGGCCGGAGGCCTTCTCGATGAAGAAGCGCTCCACATAGCCGATCTTGTCGCCGCGGGCGTCATAGACGTCGGTTCCCGCGACGCGGTCGCTGGCGACGAGCGCGTGATGTTCTGGCCGGATGGCAGGGTCCATGCGCGCCTCCCGCGCGTGCGTTGACGCCCCCTCAAGCCATAACGCGGGCGCAGGCGCGCGGTTCCAGCCCCGCCAGCGCATGAAAAAGGCCGCGCGGACGCGGCCTGAAAGAAAGCGGGGCCCGCCGGCGCCTCAGGGCTTGAGGCGCGCGACGATGGGCGCGGGCGCGCCCTTCTGGCGCCGCGCGATCAGCTTCTCCAGCGCGGCCACATAAGCGCGCGCCGACGCCACAAGCGTGTCGGGATCGGCCCCGCGGCCGGTCACGGAGCGCCCGTTCTCCGACAGGCGCACGGAGACTTCCGCCTGCGCGTCCGTGCCCTCGGTGACCGCATGCACCTGATAAAGCTCCAGCCGGCCCTCGTGGGGCGCAAGCTCCTTGATCGCATTGAAGATCGCATCGACCGGGCCGTTGCCGACCGCCTGTTTGGTGACGTGCTGGCCGTCGATGGCGAGGGTGAGCGTCGCGGTTTGCGGGCCCATGGTGCCGGCGATGACGGTGAGCGCCTCCACGCGCAGGCGGTCGCCCTCGTGGCCGATCTGGTCGTCCACCAGCGCCTCGATGTCTTCGTCGTAGACGATCTTCTTGCGGTCGGCGAGATCCTTGAAGCGCTTGAACGCGTCTTCGAGCTGGTTGTCGCCCAGCGTGTAACCCAATTCGCGCAGCTTCTCCTTGAAGGCGTGGCGGCCCGAATGCTTGCCCATGACGAGCGAGGTCTTCGACACGCCGACGCTCTCCGGCGTCATGATTTCATAGGTCTGCGCGTTCTTCAGCATGCCGTCCTGATGGATGCCGCTTTCATGCGCGAAGGCGTTCCGTCCGACGATGGCCTTGTTGTATTGCACGGGAAAGGACGTGACGCCGGCCACCAGCCGCGAGGCGCGGGTGAGCATCGTCGTCTCGATCTTGTTGGCGTAGGGCAGCGCGTCGGCGCGGGTGCGCAGCGCCATCACGACCTCTTCGAGCGCCGCATTGCCCGCGCGCTCGCCGATGCCGTTGATCGTGCATTCGATCTGCCGCGCGCCGCCCGCCAGCCCCGCCAGCGTGTTGGCCACCGCAAGGCCGAGATCGTTGTGGCAGTGAACGGAAAAGATCGCCTTGTCCGCATTGGGCACGCGTTCGCGCAACATGCGGAAGACCGCCTCATATTCCTCGGGCACGGCGTAGCCCACCGTGTCGGGAATGTTGATCGTCGTGGCGCCCGCCTTGATCGCCGCCTCCACGCAGCGGCAGAGGAAATCATGCTCCGTGCGCGTGCCGTCCTCGGCGGACCATTCCACGTCCTCCACGAAATTGCGCGCGCGCGTGACCTGCGAGGTCACCATCTCCAGCACTTCGGAGGGATCCTTCTGCAATTTATATTTCATATGCAGGGGGGATGTGGAGACGAAGGTGTGGATGCGCGGGCGGCGCGCATGGCGCACGGCTTCCGCGCAACGGTCGATGTCCTTGAAGGACGCGCGCGCGAGGCCCGCGACGGTGGCGTTCTTCACGCGTTTGGCGATGGCGCTCACGGCCTCGAAATCGCCTTCGGAGGCGATGGGGAAGCCCGCCTCGATCACGTCCACGCCCAATTCGTCGAGCATGTCGGCGACTTCGAGCTTCTCCTCATAGGTCATCGAGGCGCCGGGCGATTGCTCGCCGTCGCGCAGGGTCGTGTCGAAAATGATGACGCGGTCCTTGGTGCTGGAACCGGCGCTGGCGGATTGTGCGGCGTCTTGTGACATCGGATGATTTCCCTGGATCGGCCCATGACCGCTGCATGCGTTGCGATGGTCTGGCGGGCGTCTGGCGAGCGTCTGGCGGCGTCTTCAAATCCCCTGAGCGCCAGGGCATGCGCCCGGCCGGCCCTCAGGGGCTACTAAGAAGCAGCGCCGCAAGAAGCGGGTTCGCAAGAACCAGGCTTGCGGAAAACGCGCAGCCGGACGCGCGCGCATCGAGGCGCGTCGTCGTCAGGGGCCGTGCGGCGCAATGGGCCAAGGTTCCTCGCATCGATCCAGACATTCCCCCGGAAATTCCGGCGGACCTGCGGACGCCCTATTTAAACGACGGCGCCGCCCAGCCGCAAGGGGCGCCCATGGTCCTGCTCCAGCTTTTCTTTCCCCGCCGCTCGCCTAAACTGGCGGCCGCGGTGAGGAACATGAAGCTAAGTCTTGGTTATGAAAAGAAAATAGGGGAGGCGCGCCCATCGTTCCGCACGCGCACCTATTTGCTTGCGCTGGCTTTGGCCCTGGTGGCGCCGGGCCTCGCCTTCACGGGTTACGTGATGACGCGCTACGCGGAGGCGGAGCGCGCGCGCATCGAGTCCCAGGGCTCGGATGTGGCGCGCAACCTCACCGCCGCCGTCGACCTGCGGATGAGCGGGCTCATCGAAGCGCTGCGGGTGCTGGCCGCCTCCAACGACATCGACCCCGCCGACCTGCGCGCCTTCCAGCAGCGGGCGGAGGAGATGCGCGACATCGTGGGCCGCAACATCGTGCTGCGCGCGCCCGACGGCCAGCAATTGGTGAACGCCCGCATGCCCTATGGCGCGGCCCTGCCCCGCCTGCAATTGCCGGCGGACGCGCATGCGGTGCAGGAACGCCAGACCGTCGTCTCCAATGTGTTCGCAAGCCCGGTGAGCGCGCGCGAGATGGTGTCGATCATCACGCCGGTGGTCCGCGACGGGGTGACGAAATATCTGCTCAGCATGTCGATGGAGCTGGCGGAGATGCGCCTGCTGCTGGCGGAAGTGAGCATGCCCGCAGGCCATGTGGGCGCCATTGTGGATTCCAGGGGAATCGTGGTGGCGCGCACGAAGGATCACGACATCCACGCCGCGCATGCGGCGACGTTTTTTCCCGCCCGCTCCGCCGGCGTCGCCCAAACGCTCGACATGGACGGGGAAGAGACGATGACCGCATGGACCACCTCCGCCATCACGGGATGGACGGTGATGGCGAGCGTGGCGCGCGCGCAGATCGACACGCCGCTGCTGCGCGCCTTCGCGGCGCTCATGGGCATGGGGCTCGTGACGCTGCTGGGCTCGGCCGCTCTCGCCTGGGGCGTGGGCGACCGGCTTGCGGGCGCGCTGCGCACGCTCGCCGCCGCGGGCGCGCAGCTTGGCGCGCGCAAGGCGCTCGAGCCCGTGCACACGCCGGTGATCGAGGTCAACGAGATCGGCGAGGCGCTGCGCGAGGCCAGCGACCGCCTGCGCGAATATGAGGAAAGGCTGGAGAAGGCGCTGACGACGGCGGGCATGTTCTCCTTCGAATGGACCCATTGCGACGACCGCATCGCGCGCAGCGCGAGCGCGGCGCGCATTCTGGGCGTCGAGCCGGGAACCAGCGCCTTCACCTCCCGCGCGGAGTTTCGCGCGCGCGTGCATCCGCAGGATCAGGAGCGCTTCACCCGCACCACCATGGGCGCGACGCCCGAACATCCCGGCTATCGCGTCGAATATCGCTACATCCGGCCCGACGGCGAAACCATGTGGCTGGAGACGTCGGGCTATGCGGAATTCGATCGACGGGGCGAAGCCCTGCGCGTGACCGGCTTCACGACCGACGTCACGGCGCGCAAACAGGCGGAAACGCGCCAGGCGCTTCTTGTGCGCGAATTGCACCATCGCGTGAAAAACAATCTCGCCACGGTTCTGGCGGTCGCCAATCTGTCGGGGCGCAACGCCGCCACGCTGGAGGACTACAAGAGCAAGCTGCGCGACCGCATCCAGAGCATGGCGCGCAGCCACACGCTGCTCACCGAAAACGCCTTCCAGCGCGCGCCGATCACGCGCATCCTCGCCAATGAGCTGGAGGCCTATGAAGACACGTCAGGCGAGCGCATCCGCCTCGAGGGGCCCGAGATCGAACTGCCGGCCGAAGCGGCGGTGTCGCTGGGCATGGCCTTCCATGAACTGGCGACCAACGCCGGAAAATACGGCTCGCTCTCGCGCGAGGGCGGCAAGCTGGCGGTGGAATGGTCGGTGGAGGAGAAAGACTCCGGGCGCTGGCTGCGCGTGCATTGGCGCGAGAGCGAAGGGCCGCCCGTCACCGCGCCTTCGCGCACGGGCTTCGGCTCGCGCCTGCTGGACAATGTGATCGGCGGGCAATTGCGCGGACGCGTGCGCCTGAATTTCGAGCCCACCGGCCTGGTGGCCGATATCGAAGCCGCGCTGGACCAGCCCGATTACGCAAGCCGCGCCGAAGCCGCGCGGGCCTGATGCGCCCTTCCGCGCGGGCTCCTGCGCTGCTATGGCTCGCGCGGCCGCGCGCCGCGGCCTGCATCGGCTCCCCATGAAACCCCGTTTCGTCCTGTCCCGTTCGCAAGCCCGGCTCGCCGCCGGCGGCCTCGCCGCAGCGCTGGCGCTTTATATCGGCGCGACGGAAGGCGACGTGACGAACGTTCACGCGGGCGCGACCACCGCCGCTCTCGCCGCCGCCCTCGCCGCGCTCACGCGCCGTGCGCTGTTCAGCGTGGCCGGCGTCGGGGCGCTTGCGGTTCTCATCCTTGCGACCGCCCATGTGAAGCGCCTGCGCAATGATTTCATCCTGCATGCGTGGGATTTGTTCGATTCCGCGCAATGGGGCTTTCCCGTCGTCGAGATCGCGCGCGAGGCTCCGCTGGCGCTCGCCGCGCTGGCGCTGGGCGGGCTGGTTCTCTGCGGCTTGCCGTTTTTGTGGCGGCGCGAGCCCGCCGACCTGTCGCGGGCTTTCGCGGGCGGCGCGGCTGCGGGCTTCGCCGCGCTG
>CAIXDD010000377.1 GCA_903918155.1 uncultured Hyphomicrobiales bacterium | reverse complement strand
CTCACCATTCGCGAATCCGTCCATGACGTGCAATTCACGCTGGCGCTGTCCGTCGCCCTCGTCGTGCTCGTCATCTTCATGTTCCTGAAGACGTTCGCCGCGACGATCATTCCCACGCTGGCCTTGCCCGTGTCGCTGATCGGCACCTGCGCCTTCATGTACGCCTTCGGCTATTCGATCGACAATATCTCGCTGCTGGCGATCACGCTGGCCGTGGGCTTCGTGGTCGACGACGCCATCGTGATGCTCGAAAACATCATGCGCCACATCGAAGACGGGATGGAGCCGTTCGAGGCGGCGCTGAAGGGCTCGCGGGAGATCGCCTTCACCATTCTGTCGATCACGCTGTCGCTGGTGGCCGTGTTCATCCCCGTTCTGCTGATGGGCGGCGTGGTGGGCCGGGTCTTTCGCGAATTCGCGGTCGTCATCTCCTGCGCGATTCTCGTCTCGGGCTTCGTCTCCCTCACGCTCACGCCGATGCTCTGCGCGCGCCTGCTGAAGCCTGCGAGCCTGCATGCGTCCGACAATGCGCTGAACCGCGGCATCGACGCCTTCCTGAACGGGCTCAACGGCGCCTATCGCGTCACGCTCGATCTCGTGCTGCGTCATCGCCTCATCATGCTCGGCGTGACCTTCGCGACGTTCGGGCTGAGCGTCTATATGTTCTCCGCCATGCCGAAGGGCTTCTTCCCCACGGAGGACACGGGCTTCCTCTCCGGCTCGACGGAAGTCGCCCCCGACACGTCTTTCGCCTTGCAGGCGGAATTGAACCAGAAGGTGATGGCGGCCGTCATGAAGGATCCCGCGGTCGCCTATGCGACGTCGGCGGTGGGCTGGGGCGGCGGCGGCAATCAGGGCGCGATGTTCGTCGCGCTGAAACCCAAGGAAGAGCGCGGGCCGATCAATGACGTGATCGCGCGCCTGCGCCGCGTCACGGCGGGAACGCCGGGCGTGAACGCTGTGTTCGTGCCCGTGCAGAGCATGAATCTGAGCGGCGGCCGCCAGGCGCGCGCCGCCTATCAATTCACGCTGCAATCGGGAGATCTGAAGGCGCTCTATGAACGGGCGCCCCAGATGCTGGAGCGCATGCGCACGCTGCCGCAATTGCGCGACGTGAACACGGACCTGCAGATCCGCAATCCGGAAGTGGCGATCGACATCGACCGCGAGAAGGCCGCCGCCTTCGGCCTGAGCACGGACCAGATCCGCGCCGCGCTCTACAACACTTATGGCAGCCGCCAGATCTCGACGATCTTCACCCAATCGGCCGATTATCAGGTGATCCTCGTCGCCAACAAGCAGTTCCAGGAAGATCCTGCGGCGCTGGCGCGCGTCTATATTCGCGCGGGCGCGGGCGGCGGCGCGGCGACCGTGGCGCCTGCGGGCGCGACGGGGGCCTCCGCTGTCGCGGCCGCCGTCTCCACCGCCAATTCCAACCAGCCGCTCGTGCCCCTCGATCAGGTGGCGACGGTGCGCCGGTCCGTGGGCCCGCTCACGGTCAACCGGCAATCCCAGCAACCCTCCGTGACGCTCGCCTATAACGTCGCGCCGGGCGTGGCGTTGAGCGAAGCCAATGAGGCGATCCGCCGCGTCGAGCGCGAGATCGGCATGCCGGCGACGATCACGACGAATTTCTCGGGCGCGGCCGCGCTGTTCGAGGAAGCGCTGCGCGGCCAGACCGCGCTGATCCTGGCCGCCGTGCTGACGATCTCCATTCGTCTGGGCGTGCTCTATGAGAGCTACATCCACCCGCTCACCATACTGTCGGGCCTGCCGTCGGCGGGCATCGGCGCGCTGCTGGCCTTGCAGGCCTATAAGATGGATCTGTCGGTGATCGCGATCATCGGCATCCTGATGCTGGTGGGCATCGTGAAGAAGAACGCGATCATGATGATCGACTTCGCCATCGAGCGACGGCGAGAAGGCATGGAGGCCGCTCCCGCGATCCGGGAAGCCGCGCTCATCCGTTTCCGCCCCATCATGTTGACGACGCTCGCCGCCATTTTCGGCGCCGTGCCCATCGCCATCGGCGCGGGCGCGGGCGCGGAATTGCGCCAGCCGCTCGGCGTGGCGGTCGTGGGCGGCCTCATCGTGTCGCAGCTGCTGACGCTCTACATCACGCCGGTCGTCTATATCTATCTCGACAAGGTGGACAGCTATCTCTCCGGCCGCTCGCGCCGCGTCGAGGAGCCCCAGCGCGCCTCGCCGGGCAAGCCTGCGCCGGCGCCCGCAGGCGAGTGAGGCGCGCAGCGCAAGCGTGAACGATCAGGCGCCGGAGCCTCTCCGGCGCCTTTTTCGTCAGGCCGGGGCGACCGCGCTCACGCGATAGGTGCGCAATTCGCCTTCGTCGTCGCGCAGCGAGACATATTCGCCGGGCAGGAAGGCATGGGCGTTGAAGCGATAGCCGACCTCGTCGTCGTCCCTCGCGCCCGCCTCATAATCAAAGGCCCAATTCGCGCCGCCCGCGCCCCCGGAGCGATGCACCAGCAGGCCGCGCTCGATGATCTGTCCGCGCTCGAGCCGGTGGACGAAGCAGCGCCCGCGCTCCTTCCTCCAGGCGTCGAGATTGATGAAGCCCGCCGCGTCGAGGGGCGCGACGAATTCATAGCCGTGAATCGCGGGTCCCGCCGGCGCTCCCTTCGCGCGCGCCTCCTCCAGAATGATCTTGCGCATCGCCACGCCGGTGTCGCTCATGTGAACCGCCTCCTCTGGAACCTCGTCCAGAAGCAATTCCTGCGACGTCGAAGCGTTCGCCGCCATGCGCGAAATCAAGGATCGCGCGACCCTGAAGCCCCGCTCAAGATCGATTCGCGCATCCCCCCGCGCCCGGCCCTGAGCGCGGCGGGCGCGGCGCCATCGAAAAGCTTGAATGCGGCTCGATATCCGCGCGGGGCCGCGCTACAAAAGCGCAGCTTGGGGCTCGCGCGGGACGCGCATGGACAGAATGTTGAAATGGGCGGCGGCCGCGATCGTCTGCGGGCTCGCCAGTGGTGCGGCCGCGATTCCCTGGCGGATCTCCGGCGAGGCGCCCGCGCGTCGGCTGGCTGAACATGCGCAGGCGGCCTTCGGCGCGCAAACCCAAATGGGCGCGGCTGCGCGGCTGCGCCTTTTGCCCTTTCCCCAGATCGAATTCAGCGACCTGCGCGTCAACCGCCCGGACGGCGCGCTCGACCTGCTGGCCGCGCGCGCGCAGGCGCGCCTGCGCCTCGCCCCGCTTCTGGCCGGGCGCATCGAATTCGCCAGCCTGCGGCTGATCGGCGCCGCCGCGTCGTTCGACGCGCAGGCCTTCGGCGACGTCGCCTCCGCCCTGCGGATGCTCGCAAGCCTCGAGCAAAGCGCCGACGGCGCGCCGGATTCGCTCTCAGTCGTCGGGGGCGAAGCCATTCTGCGCGCAGCCGACGGCGCCTCGCGTGCCTTTCGCGACGTGAATCTCGCCCTCGAATGGCGCGGCGACGCCTCAGCCACGGGCTCTTTCCTGCATGGCGGCGAGCGCTTCATGGTGGAAGGCCTGCTCGTGCGCCCGGCCCTGACGCTGCGCGGCGAGGATTCGCCTTTCACCTTGAAGATCGCCTCCAACGTTTTGAACCTGTCGCTCAACGGCGTGATCGCCGGCGGCGCGCGCTGGCTGGTGGAGGCGCGGCTGGCGTCCGCCTCCGATCGCCTGCGCGGCCTTCTCGCCTTGTTCGACGCGCGGCCCCCCGCGCCCACGCCCCTGCAGCGTTTCGCCTTGAGCGGGCAATTCCGCGCCCTGCCGCAAACGCTTTCCCTCTCCGACATCAAGCTGGCGCTCGACCAGAACGCCTTCGAAGGCTCGCTCACCCTGCGCGCAGGCGAAGACCGCCCGCGCCTGTCGGGCACGCTCGCCGCGCGCGCGCTCGATCTGGCGAGCGAAGATCTCGGCCTGAACGCGCTGATCGCGCAGGACGGCGGCTGGAGCCGCGAACATTTCGCCGCGCCCGGCTTCGCCGCGCTG
>CAIXDD010000376.1 GCA_903918155.1 uncultured Hyphomicrobiales bacterium | reverse complement strand
GGCGAGCAGGTTCCATTCGGCGGCGCGCATCCGGTCGATCTCGTCGATGTCGCGGCCATGGGAGGGGGCGTCCGCGCCCTGATCGGAGCCATAGAGATCGGAGCGCAGAAGGGAGCGGGGGATCTTGGTGAGAGATTCGACGGCGAGAACGCGCTCGGCGGGCACGCGCGACCAGCCCGAAACGGACGGCTGCGCAATCCCCAACCCGCGCGCGAGCGCAGCGACGCCTCCTGCAGCGGCGATGGCTCTCTCAAGCCCTTCGTCTCTCATGACCCTTCCTTCACGGACGGCGCTTCCAACTTATTCTTGTAATCCGCTCTAGGGATTCTGTTTGCCACGAAGCGCGCCCGGCTTCAATGACGCCATAGGGGCGCCCTATGACCCCAAAAGGCGTGGCGGGCGCCCGATCAGGCGGGCGCCGCGCCGCCATGGCGGCGTCGGGGCGCGGGCGGATCAGCGGGCGGGTCGGCGGGGGGATTGGAAGGCGCGTCGGCCGGCTTGCGCGCGGCGATGGACGCCGGCGCGGCGGCGGCGCTTCCGGAAGCGCTTGTTTTCGCCAAGCCTTCGCCCTCGCCAGCCCTATCGGCGGCGGCGCTGAGACGAACCGCGTTCGCGGGCGGCGCCTCCTGCAGCGACGCAGCGATTTCAACCTCTTGAGGCGCCTTTTGCGCGCCCTCTTGCGTCTCCTCTTGCGCCCCCTCCGCAGAACTACGGTCGACGAAAAGATGACCCGGACGCGAAGCTCCGCCGGCAGGCTGCGACAACATGTCCAAGGCCTCGCGGGCCGCGTCATAGCCAGCCTCAAGCGGTCCCCCACCCGGAACGCCGCCCGGGGCGTTCCAGTCGAAGGCGTATTCCATGGCCGGGTTCACATAATCGCGAATCGCGGGGTCGGCCGCCCAAGCTTTTTTCAGCGCGGCGTTGCGCAGCCAATCGGGCACTTCGCGGCGCAGGAAGGCCTTCATGTCGGTCGCCGCATTGATCTCGTCGAGCGAGGGCAGGCTCGCCAGATCGAAGGGCTCGGCCGCGGGCGCGTCGGCGTCGGCCCCGGGCGAGGCGGCCTGCGGCTCCAGCTCCTGCGCCTGTTCCCGTTCCTGTTCGCGCTTCTTCTCCTGCGCCGAAATCTGCGCCGAAACCTGCGCCTTGCGGCGCGCCCAGCGACCCAGAAAACCGCTGTCGGACCCTTCGCTCAATGGGCGTCTCCTCGCCCGGAGCCGCGCCGCGCGCCGGGATTCTTGCGCGGATCGGGGCCGGACTTGTCGCGTTGCCTCTTCACGAAAACGCGCTCGACGTGGAATTGATCGACGAAAGCGGCCACCCATGCGGCGACGGCCGCCGGCATGGGCGCCTTGCCCACCTGCGCGCCCGCTTCGAACAGGGATTCCCCTTCCGTCGGATCGGCCGTCACGCCGGCGATCTCGACGCCCCCCGCCTCTGTCTCGCGAAAGGCGACCCACAGGAAGGGCGCGCCCTCAGCCAGATTGTCGCGGTAATTGCCGGTCTCCGCCTTGTACAATTCAATGCTGGCGAGGCCCGCATAGATCAATTGCGCATCGCCCTCCCCGCCCAGCGCGGCGCCGGCTTCGGCGCCGGGCGCGTCCGGCAGCACGGCCTCCACGCTCCACACATGGTCGATCCATGGATTGTCCACGCGCGAGCGCCGCAGCACGACGCCGACTTCGCGCAGGCTCGCCTCAGCCTCCTGGCTCATCGCGCGATCTCCTGCAGCGCTTCCGGCGTGAGCGGCAGGCCGGCGAAGAGATTTTGCGGCTTCAGGCGCACCACGCCCTCGCCATTGGCGCCGAGCAGGAGATAGAAGGGCCGGCCGCGCACGCGCTCCTGCAAGCCGGTCTTCAGCCGTTCGCGCGTCGCCGCGTCGTCGGCGAAACGCACGCGCAGGATGGCGACCACGCGCTCCAGATCCTCCGCGCGCAGGCTGTCGCCGCGCCACAGCGCATTGCCGATGCGCGTGCCTTCGGGATCGAGCCCGATGAACCAGCGCCAGTCCTTCTCCTCAAGGCGAGCCACCGCCTCCGCCTCCACGCGAAGCCCGGCGAGATGGCGCGTCCACGCCTCCACCGCCCGGCACAGACCCGCCCGCGCGCGCGCATCCCCGCCCATGTTCATCGCCATGGAATTGGCGTCGGAGCGCGACCAATAGGTCCAGGCGTTCTCCCCATCCATGACGTCGAGGTCTTCCTCCATCAGCGCGGCGAGCGGGGCGACATGCATCAGCGCGGACTTGCGCCCCTCGATCTCCTCCACCAGCTCCTGATCGGCGAGCAGCAGCGCGTTTTGATGCACGCTCGCCTTTTGCGAGCGATAGAACAATTCGCCCGCGCGCAAAGTGAAGGGATCGTCGCAGGCGTCGAGCGCGTTGCGCAGGATGAGATGCGCCATCTGGTCCAGAAACAGCGGCGGCAGATCGACGCGCGGCGCCAGCGCAAGCCGGCGATAGGCGCGCTCGATGGAGCCCGCGCCGACCACCAGATCGCGGAAGCGCAGAAAATAGGTCCAGTTCTCGCGCGCGTCCGCATCGGCCAAGGCGGCGACCTCGCCCGCCCCCACCGCGCGCAGCGGATCGGCGAGCAGCCCCGCATGCAGCGCGCGCTCGGCCGCGCAAGCCTCTTCCGGCGGCGCAAGCTCAGGGCGCGCAAGCCAGGCCGTGACGAGTTCGGGCGTGGCGACGAGTTCGCCCGCCGCGTCCCGGCGCGAGAGATGATGGCCGCAGGAAACCCAGAATTCTCTCATCGCCCCTCGTCTTTCCCCCTGAGCGCGACGAGATCGACGCGCTCCTGCGGCTCCTCGTCCTCCCCTTCCATGTCATGAAAGGTGAAGGCGCGCGAGAGCATGTGCAAGCGGTCCGCGCCTTCCACCGCCTCGCGCTGGCGGAAGGTGCGGAAGCGCTCGCGCACCGTCCCCTCCTCCACGCGCCGCTCCACGGCGATCAGCGTCCCCTCGGGGTGATCGCACAGCGAGGCGGCGAAGGCGAGTTCGGCGCCGGCGGCGGCCACCGCCGCCGCCTCATTGGGCGCGCCAAGCGACAGAAAACCCTGCGCCAGAGCGCGTTTCGCCGCTTCGACCTCGTCGTCCGTCGCCCGTGAGACGACGGCCAGCGTGGAGAAGCCCAGCGACGTCGCGCCTAAAAACCCCGAGCGGAAGGCGTTGCGCAATTTGGGCTCCATGGCTTCGGGCGCGGCGTCGCCGAAGAGGAAGGAGCCAGACACCGCCCATTCGCCGGGTTCGGCGGCGCGCGCGAAGACGAAGGCGTCGGAGGGATCGAGCCGGATCGTGCGGGGCAGTTTCATGGGTTGGGTTTCATGGGTGCGTTTTCATGCGTTCACGCCCGCGCCGGAGCGCCGCGCGCGGGATCGTACCAGGCGCAGGCGCGAAGCGCTTGCGTCAGGCTGCTGCGCGCCGCCGGCCCGCCGCCGGCGGGCGTCACGAGCAGGTCGCCGGCGCCGTCGATGATGCGCTTTTCGCCGGGCGCCTTTTGCAGCCGTTCGAGATAGGCTTCGCCCACGCCGCGAAAGCCGCGCTCGCCCCAGGTGTCGAAGGCCAGCAGCAGATGGCGGGCGAAACTCTCCGCGATGGCCTGCGTCTCGACGAGTTCGAACCCCGCGGCCACAAGGCTTGTGCTGTCGGGGGCAAGCCCCGTCTCCGCGCCGCCCAGATCGGCCGCGCGCAACATGGCGCCGAAGACCAGCCAGTCGGGAACGTCCTCCTCGCCGCAACCTTGCGGCCAGGCGAGCCGCCCGCCGCCCACAAGGCCGGCGTCGAACACGACCGCATCGGGCCAGCGAAAGGCGACGTCGCGCTCGGGCGGGCAATGGGCGGCGATGGCCTCCGCCAGCGCATGCATGCCGGCGTAGAAGGCCCGGCGCGCGCCAGCCAGCGGCTCCTCGGGCTCCAGCACCACGGCGAATTCCACGAGATCGTAGCGCCCCACATGGACGAACGCGCCCGCCCCCGCCTCGCCCGCGATAGCGCAAGCGTGAGCGAAAGCGTCGCCGCGCTCGCGCAGCGACACGACCGTATAGCCCGGCGGCAGATCAAGCCCCTCGATGGTCCTCATGACGCCCCGATACACGCATTCGCCGGGGTTTGCATTCCCCGCGCCCTTCCTATTTAGGTGAACGAGCCGCGCCGCCAAGCCGTCCCGCGCCGACCCGTTCCGGCCCGCTCCATGCGGCGCCGGACATGATGCGGCCGCAGGCGGGCGCGCGCGCCGGAGGGGTTTTATGGCGTCGGCCGAACGCACGTGTTTCGTCTGCTCCTGCGAGCAGACCATGGACATCGATTTCAACGCCGTTGCGAAAGCCTGCGGCGGCAAGCTCGTCGCCGGCCGCCAGTTCTGCGGCGCGGAGGCCGAGCGCGTGCGCCAGGCGCTGGCC
>CAIXDD010000375.1 GCA_903918155.1 uncultured Hyphomicrobiales bacterium | reverse complement strand
CTCCCGCACCTTCTCCGCCCTCGACCCTTGGGCCGGTTTCTATCTCGGCGGCGCCGCGTCATGGGATCGCAACATCGGCCGTTTCAATACAGCCGGCGTCGGCTACGCCCTCCCCGACGGGCTCACCGCCGCAGGCAACGCGCAGACCAACGCGCCCGCCGCCGGCTCCACTTATACGTTCACGCGCGCGCTTCATGCGAAGGCGGGCGACCAGCTCGGGGGCGCGCTGTTCTTCGGCTACAACATGCAGGCGAACAATCTCGTCGCGGGTTTCGAAGCCGATCTGCACAGTTCCCATGACCAGACGCGCAGCCATGGGGCGGGCGTTCTGGCCATCGACGGCGCCTACGCCAATGCGACGGACGCCGTGAACGGCGACACGGGCGAAGCCAATGGCGCCTTCACGCTCGATCGTAAGTCGCGCATGCTCTGGGACGGGTCCTTGCGCGCGCGCGTCGGCGCCGCTTTGTCCGACGACGTCTTGTTCTTCGTCACCGGCGGTCTGGCCATCGCGCAGTTGCGCCATGGTCTGAGCGTGAGCGGCGTGAACGTGTTCAAATTCGACACGGGCGCCGAACAGGCTACGCAGACGGCGAGCGCCGCGGCGACGCGCGACCGCATCGCGCTGGGCTGGACGCTGGGCGCGGGCGTCGACGTGCGCCTTGCGGCGAGCTGGATCCTGCGCGCCGAATATCGCTTCAGCGATTACGGCGACGCGCAGGTCGAAGCCAAGGGTCAGGCGACCTGCGCGCCTGCGCCTGCGCGCACCTGCGACGGCGTCGGCGACGGCGCGGTCGTCGCGAAAGCGAAGTTCCACGACGTCTCGCATTCGGCGCGCGTGGGCGTCGCCTATCTCTTCAATGCGGCCCCGCCGCCGCGCGCGATCCTCGCGCGTTACTGAAACAAGCCCGGCGCGCCGCCCTCGCCGCGCGCCGGACTCTCCAGAGACTTCAATGAAACCGAGCCTTTGCGCGCGATGGAAAGCTTTCGTTAACCGCGAGAGCCAATAGTCCCGCCCCAGTTGCTTGATCGTTCATTGATTCATTTTTCTCTGGAGACGTTATTTCATGAAACTCAGACTTTCCGCCGTCGCGTTGCTCGCGACGAGCGCGGCGTCTTTCGCTGCCGACCTTCCCTCCCGCAGCGCGCCCCTGCCGCCCCCCGCCCCCGTCGCTGCGACGGGCCTGCCCACGCTGACCAGACAGGCCGGCCTTTGGAACGGCTTTTACGCCGGCGGCCTCGTCGCGTGGGATTTCGCCGCGCGCGATCCCGCGCTCTCCGGCCCGTCGGGCGGGACGCTCACGGGCGCTGCGGCGCCGGGTCAGGCGAAAGGCGTGGAAGGCTTCGGCGGCGGTCTCTATGCGGGCTACAACATGCAATTCGGCGCCTATGTCGCCGGCGTCGAAGCCGACGCGCAGATGCTCCTCGATCCATGGTCCAAGAGCGCGACGAGCGCCTTCGCGTCATCGGCGGCCGGTGCCACGGGCTCGTTCGATCTGAGCGCACGCGCCAAGCGCCTGGGCGACGCCTCGCTGCGCCTGCGCGCGGGCTATGCGCTGGCCCGCGACATGCTGATCTATGCGACCGGCGGTCTGGCGGTGACGCAGGTCGAACGCGAGGTCGCGCTCGCCGGCGCGATCACCGTTCCCGGCGCCCCGGACGCCACCTATACGCTCGCCGGCGCCAAGGGCCTGGAGGACAAGATCCGCCTCGGTTGGACCATCGGCGCGGGCCTCGATTACATGTTCATGCCCGCCTGGTCCCTGCGCGCGGAATATCGCTATTCGTCCTTCGGCCAGAGCAAGGCCAATCTCACGTCGGCCTGTTCCACGGGCTGCGGCGAGTCCGCCGGATCGGTCCGCTTCGTCGATGCGGTCCATACGGCGCGGCTGGGCGTCGCCTATCATTTCGGCGGCCGCTGATCGGCGCGCCGGCCACCGGGGCGGGGAGTTTCTCCCCGCCTTTTTCGTTGACTTCCCCCGCCGCAGCCCCCATCACCCCGCCCGGCTCGCAGGTAACGCTCGCAGGCAACACGGGGACAGGCCGATTTCCGACAAGGTCAAGGCCGGCGCGCGGGCGACGCTCTCCCACCGGCTCGAATATTTCGGCTATCGCCTCGCGGCCGGGCTCTTGTCCGCGCTGCCGGTCGAGGCCGCCTCCAATCTCGGCGGCGCCGTCTGGCGCGCGCTCGCCCCCTTCGACCGGCGCCATCGGCGCGCGCTCGAAAATCTTCGCCTCGCCTTCCCCGATTCCACGCCGCAATGGCGCGAGCGCGTGGCGCGCGACATGTGGGAAGGGCTCGGCCGCGTCTTCGCCGAAGGCTTCCATCTGCAGGAGATCGTCGCCGGCGGACGGGTCGCGCTGACCCCCGATTCCATCGCCGCCATGCCGGCGGATCGCCGCTTCGTCGCCGCCGCGCCCCATCAGGCCAATTGGGAAGTGGCGGCCGCTGTGCTGCGCGTGTCGGGCGGTCGGGCCGGGGGGATCTACCAGCGCCTGAAGAATCCGCTCGTGGACGCCCATGTGCGCAGCCTGCGCGCGCCGTTCTATCCCGGCGGCCTGTGGCCCAAACAGGGGGACGCGGGCCGGCAGGCGCTGCGCCACCTGCGCG
>CAIXDD010000374.1 GCA_903918155.1 uncultured Hyphomicrobiales bacterium | reverse complement strand
TTCACCGCCTTCACGGCGGCTTCGCCCGCCACGGGGCCGGAATTGGTGAAGTCGAGCGCCACGGCGCCGCAATCCTCCAGCATCTGCGCTTCCTCCACGAGGCGGGCGGCGGCTTCCTTGCTGGCGAGGGCGGCGGCGGAATTCTGCGCGGAATAGGGGATGCCGTATTTCAGCGCGGTTTGCGGCGTGAGGCCGAATTGCGCGAAGACGGGAATGCCCGCCTGCGCCATGGCGCGCACGACGTCGGGATGATTGGCGGCCGCGTCCACCTTGATCATGTCGGCGCCGCCTTCCTTGATGATGCGCACGGCGGCCTTCAAGGCGCTCGAAAGCCCCTCCTGCACGGGGCCGTAAGGCATGTCGCAGGATACGACCATGCGCTCCGTCGCGCGGCGCACGGCCTTGCAGCAGATGAGGATCTCGTCGAGCGTCACTTCCAGCGGCGTCGCATGGCCCCACAGATTGGCGCCTACGGAATCGCCCACCACGATGAAATCCACGCCCGCGCGGTCCGCCAGGCGCGTGGTGGGATAATCCCAGGAGACGACGCCGATGCTCTTCTTGCCGTCGCGCTTGCGCTGCTGGAGCAGGGGGATGGTGACGGTTTCGAACGCCTCGGCCATGTCGATCCTTCCGGTGTTTCCTCCGCGCGTCGATGCGCGCGGGCCTTTTTGCACGCTTTCGCGCGGGCCCGTCAATTCGGCGCCCGGCGCTTGCCGGGCGGGGGGCGGCGGCTATACTCGCGCGCCGTCTCATTCACATCCGGGGGGATTCCATGACCGCTGCCCAGACCTCGCAGGAGGCGATGCGCCGCGCGCTCTCGCCTGACGACGCGGAGATCCGGGCCCTGCCGCTCGGCGCCAACACCAAATTCGCCCGCGAGCTGCTGGGCGAGGGCGTGGGCCGCGCACTCGACATCGGCTGCGGCGAAGGCAAGTTCACGCGGGGCGTGTCCGCCTTCATCGGCGAGGTCGCGGGCGTGGACGTGAAGGAGAAGGCGATCGCCAAGGCCAAGGCGGCGGCGCAGGCCGAGGGCGCGCGCGTGGATTTCCGCGTGGAGAGCGGCGAGCGCCTGCCATGGGCGGACGGCCATTTCGACGTGGTGATTTTCTCCAATTCGCTGCACCACATGCCGGACGCGGCGAAAGCGCTGGGCGAGGCGGGGCGCGCGCTGGCGCCCGGCGGGCTGCTCTATGTGATGGAGCCGGTGGCGGCGGGCCATTATCACGAGGCGACGAAATTCGTGAACGACGAGACCGTCGTGCGCCGAGAGGCGTGGGTCGCGTTGCATGGCATGATCGGGGGCGGCTTTTCGCGCGTGCGCGAAATTCTCTATCGCTCGCGCCGCTCCTTCGCCTCCTATGACGAATGGAAGGACGACCAGCTTGATCGCGATGCGCGCCGCGCCGCCAAATTCGAAGCCGATCCCGAAGGCGTGAAGCGCGTGTTCGAAACCCTCGCCGACAAGGAAGACGGCCGCCTTGCGTTCGATCAGGTGTTTCGCGTGGATCTGCTGCGCAAGGCCTGAGGCGGGCCTGGCGCGTTTGACTCTCGCAGGCCGCGGGCCTAGGACGCGGCGCCTGCGCCCGCCGGAGACGCCCCCTTGTCGAAACTGCAAGCCGCTCTCGCGCCCGTTGCGGGGTTTCTCGCGCTCATGGCGCTTGGCGCGCTCGCGCCGGGTCTGGGCCGCGTGCTCGACCTCGCCTTGCCGTTCTTCGGGCTAATCCTCGTGGGCTTCGTCGCGGGCAAGGCCTTCGACATTCCCGAAGCCGGCCTGCAATGGATGCACGCCTTCATCGTCTATGTCGCGCTGCCGGCGCTTTTCTTCAATCTGATCTCCGTCACGCCCATCGCCGAACTCGCCAATGTGCGCTTCATCGCCGTCACGTCGGCCTGCACGCTGGCCGCTTTCGCTGCCGGATTCTTGATCGGCTGGCGCGCGACGGGCGGGCGCATCGAGGATGCGACGATTCAGGGCGTGGCGGGCGGCTATTCCAATGTCGGCTATATGGGGCCGGGACTGACGCTCGCAGCCTACGGGCCGCCTTCGGTGGTGCCGACAGCGCTGATCTTCGTTTTCGACTCGACGTTCTTCTTCACCATTGTGCCTGTCATGATGGCCTTTGCGGGAGCGGGCGTGCTTTCGATCGGGCGCACGCTGGCGCTCGTCGTGAAGCGGGTCTGCACGCATCCCTTCAACGTGGCGACGGCGCTGGGCGTGCTGGCGGCGGCTTTTCACTTCCAGCCGCCGGTCGCCGTGGGAAAGATGCTGACGATCCTGCAAGGCGCCGCCGCGCCCTGTGCGCTGTTCGTTATGGGCGTCACGGTCGC
>CAIXDD010000373.1 GCA_903918155.1 uncultured Hyphomicrobiales bacterium | reverse complement strand
ACGTCGGTCGCCGCTTTCGTGCGGCAAATCTGGTCGTCGCTGGGCGCGCGCGCGGCGGCGCTGGGCACGACGGGCCTCGTCACCGATGCGGGCTGCGAGGAGGGCGCTCTCACCACGCCCGATCCCGTGGCGCTGCATGAGACGCTGGCGCGCATCGCCGCGCGCGGCGTGGATCATCTGGCGATGGAGGCCTCTTCGCAAGGCCTCGACCAGCGCCGCCTTGACGGCGTGCGGCTGGCGGCCGGCGCCTTCACCAATCTGTCGCGCGACCATCTCGATTATCATTCCGATCTGGACTCCTATTTCCGCGCGAAAATGCGCCTGTTCGAGACGCTGCTCGCGCCGGGCCAGCCGGCGGTGATCGACGCCGACAGCCAATGGGGCCAGCGCGCCATGGCGCTCTGCGCCGCGCGCGGGCTGAAGGTCTTCTCCGTCGGGCGCGCGGGCGCCGACATCCGCTTGCGCCATATGGAGGCGGGCGTCGGATCCATGCGCGTCGAGCTTGCCTGCGCGGGCCGCGATCACGCGCTCACGTTGCCGCTGGCCGGCGATTTCATGGTGTCCAACGCGCTTGTGGCGGCGGGCCTGTGCATCGTCACGGGGGCCGCGCCGGAGCGCGCTTTGGCGGCGCTCGAGACTCTGCAGGGCGCGCCCGGCCGGCTTGAAAAGGCGGGCGAGCGCCATGGCGCGCCGGTCTTCATCGATTACGCGCACAAGCCCGACGCGCTGGAGAAAGTCCTGCAGGCCTTGCGGCCGCTCGCGCAAGGGCGCCTCATCGTCGTCTTCGGATGCGGCGGCGACCGCGACGCCGGCAAACGTCCCATCATGGGCGCCATCGCCGCGCGCGGCGCCGATCTCGTCATCGTCACCGACGACAATCCCCGCTCAGAGGATCCGGCGGCCATTCGAGCGCAGATTCTCGCCGGCGCGCCGGGCGCGCGCGAAATCGCGGATCGCGCCGACGCCATTCGCGAAGCCGTCGGCCTGCTGCAAGCGGGTGATGCGCTCGTGATCGCCGGCAAGGGCCATGAGACGGGCCAGATCGTGCGCGGCGAAAAATTTCCGTTCTCGGACATGGAGGCCGCGCGAACAGCGCTGGCGCAGACGACATGAGCGAACATTTGTGGTCCGGCCTTGGTCTGGTCGTCCCGCTTGAGGCGCGCGTGATCGGCCACGTTCCCGCAGGCGTGGACGGCGTGTCCATCGACACGCGCACGCTGGAGCCTGGCGACCTGTTTTTCGCGATCAAGGGCCATAACAGCGACGGCCATTCCTTCGTCGCCAAGGCTTTCGCCATGGGCGCGGCCGCTTGCGTGGTCGACGAAGCCCATGTGGATTTTCTCGACCATGACGGGCCGCTCTATGTGGTGCGCGACACATTGGCGGCGATGGAGCGGCTGGGCCGCGTGGCGCGCGCGCGCTCGCAGGCGTGGATCGCCGCCGTCACGGGCTCGGTGGGCAAGACGTCGACCAAGGAAATGCTGCGCCTGACGCTGGATTCCTTCGGGCGGACGCATGCCTCCGTCGCCTCCTACAACAATCATTGGGGCGTGCCGCTGACGCTGGCGCGCCTGCCGCAGGACGCGGAATTCGGCGTGTTCGAAATCGGCATGAATCATGCCGGCGAGATCACGCCGCTGGTCGCCATGGTGCGCCCGCATGTGGCGATCGTCACTGCCATCGCGCCCGTCCATCTTGAAAATCTTGGAACGCTGGAGGCCATAGCCGATGCGAAGGCGGAGATTTTCTCCGCGCTCGCCCCCGACGGCGTCGCCGTGATCAATCGCGACGCGCCCCATTACGAGCGCCTGCTCGCGGCCGCGCAGGCCGCCAACGCCAGCCGCATCGTCACATTCGGCGAACATGCGCAGGCCGATGCGCGCCTCATCCACGCCCGCCGCTGCGATCAGCTGAACATGGTGGAGGCGGAGGTTCTCGGCCAGCGCCTGTCCTATCGCATCGCAGCCGCCGGCAAACATGTGGCGCAGAACTCGCTCGCCGTCCTGCTCGCCGCTCACGCGATGGGCGTGGACGCCGCGCAGGCGGCTGCGACCTTCGCGCAATTCAAGGCGCCGGCGGGGCGGGGCGCGCAATCGCGCCTGCGTCTGGCGGGCGGCGACTTCCTGCTCATCGACGAGGCCTATAACGCCAATCCCGTCTCCATGCGCGCCGCGCTGGAGGTGCTCGCCGCAAGCCCCGTGGGCGAAGGCGGCCGGCGCATCGCCGTGCTGGGCGACATGCTCGAGCTGGGGCCGGACGAGGCGCGGCTGCATCGCGAACTCGCCGACGTGGCGATGGCCTGCGGCGTCGATCTCGTCTACGCCGCCGGGCCTCTCATGAAGAACCTGTTCGACGCGCTGGCGCCCTCGCGCCGCGCCATGTGGTCGCCCACGTCCGCCGTCTTGCAGACGCAGCTTCCCGCGGACATCCGCCCCGGCGACGCGGTGATGGTGAAAGGCTCCAACGGAGCCAAGATGAGCCCCGTCGTCGCAGCCCTGCGCGCCTTCGCCGTGAAGCAGAAATCCGAGACGCCCACATGCTGACATTCCTGGCCGATTTCTCGAATGTGTTCGGCCCGCTGAACGTGTTCCGTTACATCACCTTCCGCGCCGGCGGCGCGACAGTGACGGCGCTGCTGCTCGTCTTTCTCTTCGGCCCCGCCATCATCAACGCGCTGCGGCTGAAACAGGGCAAGGGCCAGCCCATCCGCACGGACGGGCCGGAAAGCCATCTGCTCACCAAGAAAGGCACGCCCACCATGGGCGGGCTGATGATCCTGTTCGGCGTCGTCACCTCGGTCGTCTTGTGGGCCAATCCGAAAAGCCCCTTCGTGTGGATCGTCCTTTTCGTGACGCTGGGCTTCGGCGCCATCGGCTTCTACGACGATTACCTGAAGGTGACGAAGCAGACGCATGACGGTTTCTCCGGCCGCGCGCGTCTGGCCATCGAGGCGGTGATCGCGTCGCTCGCTTGCGCGGCGATGATGTGGTTCGGCCCGGCCAATGTCACCGGCCTCGCCGTGCCGCTCGTCAACGGCTTCGTGCTCGATCTCGGCCTGTTCTTTCTGGCGTTCGGCGCTTTCGTCATCATCGGCGCGGGCAATGCGGTCAATCTCACCGACGGTCTCGACGGTCTCGCCATCGTGCCGGTGATGATCGCCGCCGGCTCGTTCGGCGTCATCGCCTGGGTGGTGGGCAATGCGATT
>CAIXDD010000372.1 GCA_903918155.1 uncultured Hyphomicrobiales bacterium | reverse complement strand
GCGGTCATGCGCGCCTTTACAAAAGCGCTATTTATATTTCAGGCGCACGCGCTTGCGCGCAGTCACAGCGAAGCCATGGCTGACGCTGCGGCGCCGCGCTCACCAGACGTTAACCCTGCTTCACCATGATCGTGACCATTCGCATTTCGCGCAATTCATTCATTCACGTTCGGCGTTTCTGGGCCTTCGCATGGTGCAACCGACAGACGCTGCATTCGCGCGCGGGGCCTCGCCCGCCGCCGCCGGATCGCGCGCGCCCGCTACGGCGCGCCGGCGCAAGATTCTGTTCGTCACATCGGAAATGTCGGATTTCGTCCAGACCGGCGGACTGGGCGAAGTCTCCGCCGCCCTGCCCCGCGCGCTGCGCGACATGTGCGACGTCCGCGTGCTGCTGCCCGGCTATCCGCAGGTCCTCAGCCATTTCGCGCTAATCGAACGGGTGAGCGGGTTGAACGGGCTCGCCGACATTCCCGAATGCGCCATTGGCCGGGTGAAGACCGAAGACGGGCTCATCGTCTATGTCGTGCTGTGCCCCAAATTGTTCGACCGACCCGGCACGCCCTATGCCGACGAAGGAAGCGCGGACTGGGCCGACAACGACCTGCGCTTCGCGCGCCTCAGCCTTGCGGCGGCGGATTTCGTCGCCGGCCTCGCCGATCCAAGCTGGACGCCCGACAATCTGCATCTCAACGATTGGCCGACCGCGATGGCCGCCGCCTACGTCGCCTGGCGCGGGCTTGACGCGCCCTCGCTCATGACGATCCACAACCTCGCCTATCAGGGATGTTTCGATCCCCGCCGCGCGGAGGCCCTGGGCGTGCCCGCCCATGCGTTCGACATGCATGGCGTGGAATTGTACGGCAAGCTCTCCTTCCTCAAGGCGGGTCTCTATTACGCCTCGCATCTGACGACCGTCAGCGCGACCTATGCGCAGGAGATCACGACGCCTGAACTGGGTTGCGGATTGCACGGCCTGCTGCAGGACCGCGCGCGCGAAGGCCGCCTCACCGGCATTCTCAACGGCATCGACGACACATGGGACATGCTGCCCCCCGGCATGGGGCAGCGCCGCTTCGCCCCGGCGGAATGGAAAGGCCGCCATGCGCGCCGCATTCGCCGCAGTTTTGGGCTGGCGGTTTCGCGCGGGCCCTTGTTCGCGATCGTCTCGCGGCTCGTTCATCAGAAGGGCGTCGATCTCGCCATCGACGCGGCGCAGACCATCGTCGAACATGGCGGGCAATTGATCGTGACCGGCCAGGGCGAACCCAAGCTCGAACAGGGCATCAAGGATCTCGCCGCGCGCCATCCCGGCTGCGTGGGCGCGCGCATCGGCTTCGACGCCGACGAGGCGCGCGCCATGTTCGCAGCCAGCGATTTCCTGCTCATGCCCTCGCGCTACGAGCCCTGCGGCCTGAGCCAGATGTATGCGCAGAAATCCGGCTCGCTGCCCATCGCCCACAAGACAGGCGGCCTCGCCGACACGATCAGCGACGGGGAGACGGGTTTCCTGTTCGGGCAGGCCACGAGCGACGGGCTCAACCGCGCCATTCGCCGCGCGTTCACGGCTTTCGATTCGAGCAGGCGCATCTGGTCGATGCGGCGGGCGGCCATGTCCCAACGCTATGGATGGGACCGGTCCGCGAAACGCTACGCCGACGCCTATCGACACGGAGACGCCACCTAGGGCGCGGCGCGGGAGCAGGCGGCATGAACGAAGAAATTCGCGCGCTGGCGCGCCTGTGCGGCGCGGCGCCGGACTGGACCGACCATGGCGGCGTCGCCCGACAGGTGGCGGAGGCGGATCTGCGCCGCATCCTCGCCGCGCTCGGCGCGCCCTGCGACACCCCTGCGCAGATGGCCGAAAGCCGCGCGCAGGCGCTGCGCCGCGCCGCGTCGCGCCATCGCCCGCCGCTGCTGACCTGCGAAACCGGCGCGCGGCTGCGCATTCCCGCCGATGGAACGCAGGCGCGCTTCGCCCGCCTCACGCAGGAGGACGGGCGCGTTCGCGACATGCGGCTTGAGGAGGATTGCGACGGCTACGTGATCGCCGACGTGATGACGCGCCTGGGCTATCACCGGCTCGCCATCGACGATGCGGAAACGCTGGTGGCGGTCGCCCCGCCGCGCTGTTTCACGCTGGAGGATGCGGCGCCGGGCGCGCGGCTGTTCGGCCTCACCGCGCAGATCCACGCGCTGCGCTCGCGCGGCGATCTTGGCGCGGGCACGTTCGCGGGCGTGCGCGCGCTCGCCGAAAGCGCGGCGCGCGCGGGGGCGGACGCGCTGGCGCTTAGTCCAAGCCATGCGCAATTCACCGCCGATGCGCATCATTACGCGCCCTATTCGCCGTCGTCGCGGCTGTTTCTGAACGCGGCCCATATCGACCATGGCGCGACCTTCGCGCCCGCGCGCATCGCCGCCTGCGCGGCGCGGGCCGGCGTGGCGGAGGCCGCGCGGCGGCTTGAATCGCTGGAGCTGATCGACTGGCCCGGCGCAGCGCAGGCGCGGCGCAAGCTCAACGCCGCGCTGTTTGAGGATTTTTGCGCGGCGCGCCCAGAGGACGCCGCGCTGCGCGAGGCGTTCGACGCGTTCCGCGCGCAGGGAGGGCGCGCGCTCGCCGACCATGCGACGTTCGAGGCGCTCCACGCCCATTATTTCGGCGAGGATCCCGCGCGCTGGAGCTGGCGCAGCTGGGACGAGGGCCATCGCGACGCGCGCAGCGCGCAGACGCAGGATTTCGCGCGCAGCCATGCGCATGAGGTGGCGCTGCACGCCTTCCTGCAATGGCTCGCCGCGCGTTCGCAGGCGCAGGCGCAGGCGCGCGCGCGGGCGGCGGGCATGCGCATCGGCCTCATCGGCGATCTGGCCGTGGGCGTGAATCCCGGCGGCGCGCAGGCCTGGAGCCGGCGCGCGGAAATGCTGGAGGGCGTAAGCGTAGGCGCCCCGCCCGATCCTCTCGCGCCGCGCGGCCAGAATTGGGGATTGGCGACCTTCTCGCCGCAGGGCCTGCGCGACAGCGGCTACGACGCCTTTCTCGCGACGCTGCGCGCCATGATGGCGCATACGGGTGGCGTGCGCATCGACCATGCGATGGGGCTTATGCGCCTGTGGCTGGCGCCCGAGGGCGAAGACGCCTCCCATGGCGCCTATGTGGCCTATCCGTTCGAGGATCTGCTCGCGCTGGTGCGCCTCGAGTCCTGGCGCCATCGCGCCATCGTGATCGCGGAGGATCTCGGCACGTTTCCGCCGGGCTTCCGCGAGCGGCTGGAGCGCGCCGGCGCCTATGGCATGCGCGTGCTGCAATTCGAGCGCGACCACGAGCGCTTCGCGCGCGCGGATTGGTACGCGCAGGGCGTCGTCGCCATGTCCTCCACCCATGACACGCCCACGATCGTCGGCTGGCGCCGGGGCGCCGACATCGCCTGGCGGGACGCGCTGGGCCTGTTCGCGCCCGACCGCACGCGCGCGCAGGAAGAAGCGGCGCGCGCCCATGAACGCGTCGCGCTGGCGCAAGCCTTCGCGCAGGATTGCCCGGAGATCGCAAACCCGCTCGCAAGCGACGAGGCCATGGCGGATGCGGCGACGCTCTTCATAGCGCGCACGCGCGCAGCCCTTGCGCTCGCCCCGCTGGAGGACGTGACGGCCGATGTCGAACAGCCCAATCTGCCCGGCACCGTGGACGAACATCCCAATTGGCGCCGGCGTTGCGACGCGCTGGCCGAGGAGACGCTCGCAACGCCCGGCGCGCGCAGGCGCCTTGCGGCCATGGCTCAGGCGCGCAGGACCTGAACCTTCCCCCGTGCGGATCGTTGACTGGGCGGCGCCGGACCGGCCCGCTTCAATTCACGCACGGGAGATCTCCATGCCTCACACGCACGCCAGCGCCTTTTTGCGCGCCACGAGCTTCGCGGCCCTGCTCGCCGCCTCCACGGGCCTCGCGCTCGCGCAAGCGCCTTCGCCTTCGCCTTCACCCTCGCCCTCGCTGTCCACTCCGGGCGCGACGCCTTCGGGCGCCGCGGGTTCGATTCGCCCGCTGGCCATGGCGCAACCGGGCCAGATGATGGCCTCCGACCTGCGCGGCTCCAACGTCTACAGCGCGAATAATGAGAACGTCGGCGACATCAAGGACATTCTGCTCGAGCGCGACGGCCGCGTCGCCGCCATCGTGATCGGCGTCGGCGGGTTCCTCGGAATGGGCGAGAAAAACGTCGCGCTGCCCTTCGAGGCGTTCGATTTCACCTCGGGCGCAGCCGGCGCCGGCCTCGCCCCCCGCGATCCGCAGACCACCGGCACGGTGGGCTCCGACAGAAGCGCGGCCCAGCGCGGCAGCATGGGCGCCATGAAGCCGGAGCGCATCGTGCTGAAGAGCATGATGAAGGCGGATCTGGAGTCAGCGCCCTCCTTCGGCCAGGCGGGATCAAGCAGCGCCCCGTCCGCTCCGCGCTCAAGCTCGGATCCTGCGGCGCCTGCGCGGCGCTGATCCGCAGACCGGCGACAAGACATGCTTCAAGACCTGCGACAAGACAGGCGCCTCTCCCGCAAGGGGGGAGGCGTCGGCGCGTCACGCCCTCATTCGGCGGCGTGGCGCGCGCTTTCCTGCGCGCGCATGGCGGGCATGACCTCGCGGGCGAACAAGTCGATGGACTCGCGCAGCTCCGCGAGGCTCTGGTCGCCGAAGGCGATCTGCGCGACGCAATAATTGCAGCGGCTCGTCGCCATTTGCTGCGACAGGAAGCGCGCGACGGTTTGCGGAGAACCCGCGACGCCCTTGCCCTGCGCCTGCAGCATGTCCCAATGATCGGGGCGCGGATGCTTGTTGGTGCGGCCCAGACGGCGGAACAGATGGGTGAAGCCCTGATGCCAATGGGGATAGGCGCGCCGCGCGACGGCCTGCGCCTTCTCGTCGTTCTGCGCCACGACGACGAACCGCCCGAGGCCCATCAGGGGCAGCGCGCGCTCGCCCTGCGCTTGCCGCCATGTGCGCGCGAAGGCGTCGTTGCACTCGCCCGCCTCTTCCGCCCTATCGAGATTGATCGTGTTCCAGCCGCGCTGCGCCGCGCGCTGCGCGCTCTCCACCGTATGCACGCCATACCAGATCGGGGGATGCGGCTTCTGCAGCGGCGTCACCTTCAGGGCGAATTCCGCGTAAGGCTCCGATTGCTCGGGAACCTTCATCACGCCGGTCTCCAGCGCGTCGAGGATGCGCGGCAATTGGGTGCGATAAATGTCTTCCGTGCCGGCGGGATCGACGCCGAAATAAGCGATCTCCACCGGCGAGGAGCCGCGCCCGAAGCCCATGTCGAGGCGCCCGTTCGACATCTGGTCCAGCATGGCGATCTCTTCGGCGAGCCGCAGCGGATGATAGAGCGGCAGCGCATAGACCATGGGGCCGAAGCGCAGGCGCCTGGTGCGCTGCGCCGCCGCGGCCAGAACGAGATTGGGCGACGGCGCCATGCCCAGCGTCGTGCAATGATGTTCGGCCACATGCCAGGAATGGAAGCCGAGCCGGTCGTACATTTCGAGCAGCTGCATCCGCTCCTCGAAATAGACGTTGAGCGGCAGGTGATCGTTGTCGAGATGATCGAAGACGCCGAACTCCATGCCTCTCCCTCGTTCCTTCCGGCGGGCCGCCGCCGTTCCGCATTTCGGCGCAAACCCCCGCCTGCAAACCCCTGCAAGCGCCAGCCAGCCTGCTCTCGCCTGCGCCTTGCCGGCTTTCGGGGGGCGGCTATACTTGCGCCCACATAATCAGAAACCGGCCTCGGGGAGAAGCCATGCCCGCCACAGTCCACCCGCTTTCGCCCGCCATCGGCGCGGAAATTCGCGGCCTCGACATTTCCCGCCCCCTCACGGCGCAGGATCTGGCGGTCGTGCGTCAGGCCTGGCTCGACCATTGCGTGCTCCTGTTCCGCGGCCAATCCCTTGACCCCGACCAGCAGCGCGCCTTCGTGCTGCAATTCGGCCCATTGGGCGGGCGCAAGAAGCGCATCGAGCCCGACGGCTACAAGCGCGAGACGGGCCCCGATTACAATTCCGACGCCATGCTCGTCTCCAACATCCGCGAGGGCGGCAAGCCCATCGGCGTTCTGCCCGACGGGGAAATGTGGTTCCACCACGACATGAGCTATTCGCCGACGCCCAATCGCGCGAGCTTCCTCTATTCCATCGAAGTGCCCAGCCACGGCGGCGACACGATGTTCTCCAGCATGTACGCCGCCTATGACAATCTGCCCGCGCGCCTCAAGGCCCGCGTCGAGGGACGCACGGTTCTGCAGGCCTTCGACGAATTGCAGGACCGGCGCATCGACCTCACCGCGCGCGCGCTGGATTCGGTGCCCCATTGCTTCCAGCCCATGGTGCTGAAACATCCCGAGACGCATAAGCGCGCGATCTATGTCAGCCGTCTCATGTCGCATCATGTGGAGGGGCTGTCGCCGCGCGAGAGCGAGGACCTGCTCGAAGAGTTATTCGCCTATACGGAAGATCCCGCGATCCGTTACACGCATGTGTGGAAGCCGGGCGATCTCCTCATGTGGGACAATCTCTGCTCCACCCATGCGCGCACCGACTTCCCCAAGGAGGAGCGCCGGCTGATGCGCCGTTACACGATCGCCGGCGAACCGGTGATCCCGGCCTGGGACGCGCAAACCGCCGCCGAATGAGGCGCAAAAAACGGCCGGGTCGCCCCGGCCGCCTTGCTTCGGCGCCTCACGCGCAGGGGGTCACGTTCCGCTTCCGCCGGAGCCGCTTTTCTGACCGGAGACGGCGCCGCTCGATCCCGTCGCAGGACCCGCCCGGCCCGAAGAGGCGCCTGAAGACGCGCCTGAAGACGACGACGCCGCCCCGCCGGACGGCGAAGAGGCGCCGGCGGCGGACAGGTTCCGCACCCGCAAATTATTCTGCACGTTCTTCACGCCCGAAATCATCTCGGCGGCGTCTTCCGCCTCGCGCTTGGCGTAGCGCGAGTCCACATGGCCCGAGAG
>CAIXDD010000371.1 GCA_903918155.1 uncultured Hyphomicrobiales bacterium | reverse complement strand
AACGGCCGCTCGGCCTCAGCCGTCGCCGCGCGCCAGCAGGCGCCCCGCCCGCGCGCCGTGGAAATAGGCCTTCACCCAGGCGTGGTCGCTGGCCAGCAAGGTCTCCAGCGGCCCCACGGCGGCGACGCGCCCGTCGGCCAGCGCGGCGATGCGGTCGCAGATGGAAGAGAGGCAGTCGAGATCATGCGTCACCATAAAGACGGTGAGCCCCAGCGTCTTCTGCAGCGTGGCGATCAGCTGGTCGAACTCCGCCGCGCCGATCGGATCGAGGCCGGACGTCGGCTCGTCGAGAAAGAGGATGTCAGGATCGAGCGCCAGCGCGCGGGCGAGCGCGGCGCGCTTGATCATGCCGCCCGACAATTCGCTGGGGAATTCGTCCGCCGCGTCGCGCGGCAGGCCCACGAGATCGAGCTTCAGCATCGCCAGCTCGTTCATGAGCGCCTGCGACAGATCCGCATGTTCGCGCATCGGAAGCTGCACGTTTTGCAGCACGGTGAGGCCCGAGAACAAGGCGCCATGCTGGAACAGCACGCCGAAGCGCCGCTCCATCGCCGCGCGGCCGGCGGCGTCGAGCGACTCGAGATCGCGGCCGAAGACCTCGATGCTCCCGCCGCGCTTGGGCACGAGGCCGAGAATGGCGCGCGTAAGAACCGATTTGCCGGTGCCCGACCCGCCCACGAAACCCAGAACTTCGCCACGGCGCACGTCGAGCGTGATTCCCTTGAGCACGGTGCGCTCGCCGAACCCGACCACGACGTCGCGCACGCGGATCGCGCAGGCCTCCTGCGCGTCGGGCGCAAGCGGCTCGGCAAGCGGCTCGGCAAGCGGCTCTGCAAACGATGGGGAGAGCGGGTTCTGGGTCATCTCAATATTTGATCGCTGCGAAGAACATGGCGAAGACTCCGTCCACAACGATCACCATGAAGATCGCCTTGACGACCGAGGCCGTCACCTGCCGGCCCAGCGATTCCGCCGAGCCCTTGACGCTGAATCCTTCGAGAGCGGCGATGACGCCGATCACCAGCGCCATGAAAGGCGCCTTGATGAGGCCGACGAGAAACGTGTTGAGCCCGATGGCGTTCTGCAAGCGCGCCATGAAGACTTCCGGCGAAATGCCGCCATAGCCCCAGGCGACGATAAGCCCGCCGAAAATCGCCGCCATATCGGCGAGGAACGTGAGCAGCGGCAGGCTGACGATCAGCGCCACGATGCGCGGGACGACGAGCACCTCCATGGGATCGAGCCCCATGACGCGCAACGCGTCGATCTCCTCGCGCATTTTCATGGAGCCAAGCTCCGCGGTGATCGCCGAACCGCTGCGGCCCGCCACCATGATGGAGGTGAGCAGGACGGCGAGTTCGCGCAGCACCAGAATGCCGATGAGATCGACCGCGAAGGCGGCCGCGCCGAAGCGGCTCAACTGGAACACGCCCTGCTGGGCGACGATGCAGCCGACGAGAAAATTGATCAGCGCGATGATGGGCAGCGCGCGAAAGGCGAAACTCTCCACATGATGGATCACCGACGTCGGCCGCAGCCGCGCAGGCCGGCGCGCGGCGGTGAGCAGGCAGGCCACGACCTGACCCAGAAAGGCGACGCCCGCCACCAGATCGCGCCCGGCGGACACGAGGGCGCCGCCCAGCTCCACCAGCCAATCGTAGAACGGCGCGGCGGGACGCGGCGTCTCCGTTCGGAAATTTCGGTAGGCCGCCGTCTCCATGAGGATGCGCTGGCGCTCGCCCGCCCACAGAACGGTGACGGCGAGGCCGCGCGCCTCAAGCCGCGCGCGCGCGCGGTCCACCAGCCAGGCGCCGGCCGTGTCGAGCGCGGCGACCTCGGAAAGGTCGAGCACAAGGCGCCCGGACGCCGCCTGCGTGGCGCCCGCCCCCGCCCGCTCCAGCGCCGCGCTCGCCGCCTCCAGCGCCGCCCCATTCGCAAGGGTCCACGCGCCGCCAAGCCGCAGGCGCGCACCATCCTGGGTCGGCGCCTCGGAAACCCGCGGTTCGTTCGTGGCGGACGCATAGCCTGACGCGGTCATCGGGGACCGGCTGCTCCTCTGCTCGTGCTCTGGTGATAAGCGCGCGCCTTGCGCTTGTCGAGCCGCGCGCAAAGGGGGAGCTGTCCCGATGCGTCTTTTGGCGGGCGCGCTCAACCCTTCATCGTCTGGCGCGTTGAGCCAGCGCGACGGCGCCCGCGCCCTGCGGCGTCTGGACGCTGCATGAACGCCCTGGAGTGACGCACATGAAATCCTTGCTTCCCGGTCTTTGGAGCGGTCGCGGCATGAGCGATCCTTTCGCCGATCTGCGACGCGAATTCGATTCGATGCTGGAGCGCAGCGTCCGGCAATGGCCGGGCGTCGAGACGGGCTTCTCCGCGCCCGTCGACGTCTGCGAAACGCCCGACGCCATCGAGGTGAGCGCGGAACTGCCCGGCGTGGACGAGAAGGACATCTCCATCGATCTCGATGGCGACCGGCTCGTCATCTCCGGCGAGAAAAAGGCGGAGGAGAAGCGCGAGGACAAGAACTGGCGCGTGATGGAGACGAGCTATGGCGCGTTCCAGCGCGTCATCGCCTTGCCCTTTGCGCCGGAGGCGGATTCCTGCGACGCGCAATTCGACAAGGGCGTTCTGCGGCTGAAAATCGCCAAGCCGAAAGGCGCCAAGGCGCAAGGCCGGCGCATCGCGATCCGCGGCGCGGGCCAAGAGACGGGCCAAGAGGCGGGCCAAGAAACGCATAAGGAGGCGCGCAAGGACGAGCAGGACAATGCGCGACAAAATGCAAAGAAAGACGAAGCCGCGAAGGGCGGCGAGAAAGCCGCCTGAGGGCGCGCGCCGCGCAATTGGGCCGTGAAGAAGGAGCGCGGGCGCAAGGCGCGCGCGCTCACTCCATCGCCGCCGCCTTGAGAATGCAGACCATCGCGGCGCGCGCGGGCGCAAGCGAGCGATTGCGGATCACATGCGGGCGGTCGCAGCGATAGCGCAACGTGTCGCCTGCGCGCGCGACGTCCACCGCGCCGGCGACCTCCACCTCCAGCTCGCCTTCCAGCACGGACAGACATTCCACCGACCCGCGCTGATGGGGATCGGAGGCGAGGACGCCGCCGGGATCGGCGTGGAAATCATACCATTGCAGCCATTCCACCGTCTTGATCCAGCCGGTGATGGCGAGGCGGCACTTGCCGTCGTCGGAGACCAGGATCGGCGTGTCGCCGCGCGAGGAGCGCTCGAGGAAGGGCTCGTCCTCGTCCGTCTGCAGCACGCTCTCGATGGAGACGTCGAGCGCGCGCGACAGACGCCAGATGGTCGTGAGCGTGGGATTGGTCTCGTTGCGCTCGATCTGGCTGATGATGGATTTCGCGACGCCCGATTGCTCGGACAATTCGGACAGGGAAAGGGCGTTGGCCTTGCGCAGGCGCTGGACCGTGCGGCCGAGCTGGCCCGACAGCGCATGGGCGCCCGCCTCCAGCGTCTTCGCCTTGTCCTTGCCTTCGACGCCCATGATTCGCCTTGCATCTCGGGGACGCAGCCCACGCGACGTTTGTCATACTATCCGATTTCGTTTGGAATAACGAACGGTTTCCGACCTGGCGAGGGCCTCGTCCCACAGGCGGCGCGCAGGTCGCGCCCAAGCGCCCCCTAGCGGACCCCCTCAGCCGGCGGCGGGCCGGCCCTTGCGGCGCTCCTGCAGGGCCACGGCCAGCCCGGCCGCGATGACGATGGCCGCGCCCAGCAGGACGCGGGCGCTGGGCGCCTCGCCAAAGGCGAGGAAGCCGATGGCGACGGCGAACAGGAGCGAGGAATAATCGAAGACGGCGAGAATGGAGGCGTCGGCGAAGCGATAGCCCTGCGTCATGAAAATCTGTCCCACCCCGCCCAGCAGGCCGATGGCGATCAGGGGCGCCCAGTCCTGCGGCTGCGGCGGCGCCCAGGCCTGCGCGCCCAGTCCCGCCGCCCATGGCCATTCCGCCGGCCAAACCGCGGCGACGACGAGAAACAGGCCGCTGGCCAGCGTCGTCGTGGTCTGGAAATAGAAGGTGATGGCGCCCGTGTCCTCGGTCTTGGTGAGGCGGCGCGTCTGCACCATGGCGACGGCGACCAGCGCGGCGCCCAGCAGCGCAAGCCCGGCCCCCAGCGCGGAGCGCGCGGGCGCGGCGGGATCATGCGCGCCCACATGTTCGCCCAACATCACCAGCACGCCCACGAAGCCCGTGGCGACGGCGCCCCAGCGCAGGGGCGTCATCCGCTCGCCCAGAACATAGGCCGCGAGAATTGCGATCATCAACGGCGCGGCGTAGCCCAATGCGGTCGCGTCCGCGAGCGGCAACATGCCATAGGAAGCGAAGAGGCAGAACATGCTGCCCACGCCCGCCGCGGAGCGGAAGAGATGCCCGCCGAGCCGGCGCGTCTTCAGCGCGCGCGGGAAATCGCCGCGCAGCAGCAGCCACGCCATCAGCGGCGCCAGCGCGAAAAAGGAGCGGAAGAAAACGAGCTGGGCGACGGGATAGTCGCTATAGGCCTTGCCCAGCGCCAGCATCAGCGAAAAGAAAAACGTCGCCGTCAGCTTGCAGCCGACGCCCGTCAGCACCGTCGAGGAGGCCGCTCGCAGGGGCGCTGGAAGAGGCGCAAGCACGGGCGCGGGCCGGTTCAGAACGCGCTCGGAAAGGCGCCGCCGTCGATCAGCAGGTTCTGTCCGGTGATATAGCCCGCATGCGCGCTGGCCACGAAAGCGCAGAGATTGCCGAATTCCTCCGGCTGGCCGAACCGTCCGGCCGGGATGCTCTGCTTGCGCTGCGCCTGCACCTCTTCATAGGTGAGGCCGCGCATTTTCGCCTGCGCGCTCGCCGCCGACACGAGGCGGTCGGTCTCGAACGGGCCGGGCAAAATATTATTGATCGTGACATTGGAGGCGGCGACCGAACGCGCCACGCCCGACAGGAACGACGTGAGGCCGGCGCGGGCCCCCGACGACAGGTCGAGGCCGACCATCGGCATTTTCACCGAGCCCGACGTGATATTGACGATGCGGCCGAACTTGCGCGCCACCATGCCGTCGATAACTTTCTGCACGAGCAGGATCGGCGTCATCATATTGGCGTCGAGCCCTTCGATCATGTCCTCGCGGGAGAGCTGGCGGAAATCGCGCGGCGGCGGCCCGGCGTTGTTGTTCACCAGAATGTCGGGATCGGGACAGGCGGCGAGCAGCGCGTCGCGGCCGGCCTGCGTGCCCACATGGGCGGCGACGGGAATGACTTTCGCGCCCGTGGCGGCGGCGATGGCGCGCGCCGTCTCCGCGACGCGGGCGGCGTCGATGCCGTTGACGACGACCTCGCACCCGGCCTCCGCCAGCGCCTGCGCGCAGGCGCGTCCCAGCCCGCGGCTCGATGCGCAAACGATCGCCTTGCGGCCCCTGATGCCGAGATCCATGTCACGCTCCCGCTGCGGATTCCATGCGCGGCACCATACAGCGGCGCGCCCGGCGGGCAAGCGCAAGAGCCCGCGAGGCGAGCGGCGAGCGGCGTGAGGCGAGCGGCGCGCGGCGTGAGGCGAGCGGCGCGCGCGGGCGCGATCAGCCCTCTCCGCGCGGCGCTTCCGGAAGGGAGGGCGCCGCCGGCCTGTTGCGCGCGGGCGCAGGCGCGCCGACCTCTTGCGCGACTGCGCGGGCCGGGTCTTGCGCGACGTCCTGCGAGGACGGCGAGCGGCGCTGCGGCGGCTCCGACCACCGCAGGATCGGCTGCGGCGGGCGCGCGGCGGCGACTTCGGCCGCCATGGCGGCGATCTCCGCAATCGCCTCTTCGATCCTGAGATCGTCTTCGCAAGCGGGCGAAGCGGAGGCGGGCGAAGCGGAGGCGGGCGCAGGCGCGGGACCTGTCTCGCGCGAAGGCGCGACCCTTGGCGCGACCGCGGGCTTCTGGGGGCTTGCGTCCCGCGTCTGGCTGGGCAGGAAGGACGGCGGCGGATCCATCACGCTGCGGCGCTTCGCCATCGCGCCTCCGGGCGGCGCGACGCGCGCGGGCGCGGCAAGGGGCGCGGCGGAGGCGCCCTTGGGCGCGTTCACGCGCGCGACGAAATCCTCCGGCAGGCGCAGCGCGGCCTGCAGGCCGGCGAGCGCGGCCAGCCCATGCGCGCCATGTCCGCCCTGCGCTTGCGCGAGCGCGTGAAGATCGACGCCCTCGGCGAGGCGCTTTTCGATGCGCTCAAGCGCGGCGATCAACGGCGCGCAATCGCGGGCGCGCACGCGGCGCGCATATTCGCCCAGAAACCAGCGGCCGCGCTCCGTGGCGGCGACGGTGGATTCGATGGACGCGAATTCCTGATCGAAGGGCGCCGGGAAGCGCGGCGCGAGAGGCGCATCCGGCGCGGGTCCGGCCGCCGGCGGGTTCCGCAGCGGCGTCTGCGCGGACGGCGGAGCGGCGAGGCGCGACGGCGTCGAGGAGAAGGCGGGAGCGGCGCTGGCCATGAACTGGGATCCGTTGCGAACGCGTCAGCGCCCCAAGGCGCGAATCGACGCCTCCACACTTTCGCCCAAGCCGGACGAAAATCAAGGCCAAGACCAAGATAAAGACCAAGATAAAGACCAAGATAAAGACCAAGATAAAGACCAAGATGAAGACCAAGATGAAGACCAAGATGAAGACCAAGACGAGCCGCATGTGACGCAGCGGCGGGGACGCGCCGAACGTCGCTGCGCGCCAAGCTTTACGTGCGCGCCAGACGTCGCTGCGCGCCAAGCATGACTGCACGCCTTACTTGCGCGAGAGGCCTTACTTGCGCGGGCGGGGCGGGCCTTCGCGCGCAGGCAGCGAGAGAAGATATTCGGCGATGGCCGCGCGATCCTCCTTCGGCAATTGCGCGATATTGCGCACCACCGCCGCCATGGAGGCGCCAAGGGAATCGCCTTCCGGCGTGAGGCCGGCGTCGAGCGCATAAGCGATGTCGCCCTTGGTCCAGCCCTTCAGGCCGAGCGGCGTGATATTGGGCGTCCATCCCTGCCCGTCCGGCTCCGGCCCGCCGGCGAAACGCTGCGCGGCGACGAGCCCGCCCAGCGCATTGCGCGGCGAATGACATTCCGCGCAATGGCCGAGCGTCTCCACGAGATAGCGGCCGCGATTCCATTCGGGCGTGCGCGCAGGATCGTCGCGCAACGGCGCGGCGGCGGGCGCGAACATGGCTTTCCACAGGCCGAGCGTGCGCCGCAGATTGAAGGGAAAGGGCAGGTCGTGGTCGCGCGCGCGGCCCTCCACCGCAGGAACCGTGCGCAAGAACGCCATCAGGTCGCGCACGTCCTCAAGCCGCACGCCCGCATAGCTCGTGAAGGGAAAGGAGGGATAATAATGCGACCCCGCAGGCGATACGCCCGCGAGCATCGCATTGGCGAGATCGGCGACGCGCCAGCGCCCGATGCCGTCCGCAGGATGCGAGGAGATATTGGGCGCGTAGAACGAACCGAAGGGCGATTTCAATTCAAGCCCGCCGCCCAATCGCAACGGATCGTCCTGTTTGGGCGTCATGTGGCAGGAGGCGCAGCCGCCTGCGAAGAAGACCGCGCGCCCGCGCGCCGCATCGCCGTCTCTTTCCAGCGCGGCGTCCGCGCTGACCGCCGCGCGCGGAACCGTGAGCGCCCAGAAGGCTACGAAGCCGCCCACAAATACAACGAGCGCCGCGACGACGAACCTGCGCATCAAACCCTCACATGAACAAGCCGGCCCGCAGGGCGTTGCGCCGCGCGGGCCGCGAAGGCCTGCGCCGCGCCTCTAGCGACGGACGCGATAATCCTGATGGCAACCGCCGCACGACCGCACGATGTCGGGATAGGACGCCTTGAAAGACGCATCATCCGTCACCCGGGCGAGCGCCGCCGTGGAATCGGCTTCGAACTTCGCCCATTTGGCGTTGAAGTCGGCCTTGTTCTCCCAGATCTTCGCGGCGGCCGCCGTGTCGCCGCCGGTCTTCGTATCGTCGGGGAAGAGGCCGGGCATCTGCTTGCCGGCGGCCTGCATGGCGCGCAAGGCGGCCTGCACGGGCACGAGATCGAAGGGCTGCTCGCCCTTCAGCATGGCGGCCGGCGCGCGGGTGGAATCGCCCACGGCCTTCATCAGCGCCTTGCGCTGCGCGATGGGATCGTTCTGCGCCAGCGCCGCGCCGGCGCCGACGAAAATGGCCGCCGCCGCAAGCGCGAGTGGCGCAAGGGCGAGAGGCGAACGGGCGCGCCGGGCGCGCGAAACGGGCGTGGGACTCGTCATCTGCGATGTCATGAAGGGCGTCTCTCCGAAGGGGCCGCAACGCCGGCCTCGTCCAAACCTAGCGGGCCGCGCGGCCAAGGCAATAGCAAAGCCCGCGTCCGCCCGCTCTGGCCCAAAACGCGCGCGCAAAGGACTCGGCTCAGGAGGCCACCGGCTCGCCGGCGCCGACCCAGGCGAGCATGCCGCCGCTGAAATGGGTGGTGACGTCGGCGCGGCCCGCCTCCTGCGCCAGCTCCAGCGCCGTGATGGAGCGGCGCCCGGAGCGGCAATGCAGCACCACGCGCTTGCCCGGGCTCGCCGGCGGCAGGGCCGCGGGATCGAAGGCCGACAGCGGATTGAAGAGCGCGCCGGGAATATGGCCCGCGTCCCATTCCACCGCTTCGCGCACGTCCACGAGCAGGATGGAGCCGTCGGCCAGGCCGCGCTTCAGATCATCCAGGCTGACATCCTCCACGATGGGTCCGCTCATTTCTGTTCTCCGAAATCGTCCTGCCGCGATCCTTAGCAAGGGCGCAGCCGGATGCAAACAGGCCGCGCGTCCTCACCCCGCCGCGCCGCGCACGAAAATCGCGCGAAAATCGTTCACATTGGTGAGCGTGGGCCCGCTCGTCACCACATCGCCCAACGCCTCGAACAAGTCGCCGGAGGCATTGTCGGCGAGGCTGCGCGCGGGATCGAAGCCCGCCGCCCGCGCGCGCGCCAGCGTGTCGGGCGCCACGATCGCGCCCGCATGGACGCTCGCTCCGTCGATTCCGTCGGTGTCCGCCGCCAGAGCGAAGACGTTTGGCGCGCCCGCAAGCGCGAGCGCCAGCGCGAGAAGATATTCGCTGTTGCGCCCGCCCCGCCCCGACCCGCGCATGGTGACCGTGGTCTCCCCGCCCGAGAGCAGAACGCAAGGCCCCTGCGCGCGCAAGGCGAGCTGCGCCTGCGCGGCGGCGACGTCGCGCGCCTCCCCTTCGATCGCGTCGCCCCGCACAACGGGCTCGACGCCCGCCGCGCGCGCGGCCTGCGCGGCCGCCTCCAGCGACAGGCGCGCCGCGCCGATCACGCGCGCCTCGCTCGTCGCCAGCCGCGGATCGCCGGGCTTGGGCGTTTCGTCCTGCGCGCGCGCGAGATGGTCGATGACGGCGCGCGGTTCGTTCACGCCATAGGCGCGCAGGATGGCGAGCGCCTCCGCGAATGTCGTGGGATCGGCGACGGTGGGCCCCGAGGCGACGATGGCGGGATCGTCGCCGGGCACGTCGGAGATGATGAGCGTGAGCAGCCGCGCGGGATGGGCTGCGAGCGCGAGGCGCCCGCCCTTGATGGCGGAGAGATGTTTGCGCACCGCGTTCATGGCGGAGATCGGCGCGCCGCTGCGCAACAGCGCCGCATTGATCGCCTGCTTGTCGGCGAGCGTCAGCCCCGGCGCGGGCAAGGCGAGCAGGGAGGAGCCGCCGCCGGAGATCAGGCACAGGCCCAGATCGTCAGGTCCGAGCGCGCGCGCGCGCTCCAGAATGCGCTGCGCCGCAGCCTGTCCCGCCGCGTCCGGCGTGGGATGGGACGCCTCGACGACTTCGATGAAATCGCATGCGGCCCCGTGTCCGTAGCGCGTGACGACGAGTCCTTCGAGCGGGCCGCCGTAATGGCGCTCCGCCGCGCGCGCCATGCTGGCGGCGGCCTTGCCCGCGCCCAGCACGACGAGCCGGCCTTTCGGCCGCGCCGGCAAATGCGCCGGCAGAATGCGCGCGGGATCGGCGGCGGCGACCGCGACGTCGAACAAATGTCTCAGAAAGGCGGTT
>CAIXDD010000370.1 GCA_903918155.1 uncultured Hyphomicrobiales bacterium | reverse complement strand
GGGCTGCTCATCAACTTCAAAGTCAGCTTCCTGCACAAGGGCCTCAAGCGGGTCATCCTCACCCGGCAACTTGCCGTCCTCGGCGGTCTTGGCGGCCCCCGGCCAGGGGCGCTTTGCGCCATCGGGCGGGAATGGTTCGGCGACCTGCGCGTCGGCGCGGCGGCCGCGGTTCTCTTCGCCATCTATTCGCTGGCGGAGGACGGCGCGCGCGGCCCCGCCATTGTGCTGGCCGCGCCCTTCATCGCCTGGGGCCTGTTGCTGGCGCGCCGCCCGCAGGCGCTGCATGTGGGCATGGGCGGGCTTCTTATCGGCTGCGGCGCGATGATCCTGCAAAGCGTCGCTTTCGAGGCGGCGCTGGCCTGTGGGATCGTCTGCGTGGCCGGGCGCGCGGGATTGGCGCAGCGCGCGCGGCGCCTGCTTGCGCTCGCCCTCGGCGGGCTTGCGCCGGCGCTGGGCTTCGGCGTCGCGTTTCATATGCAAGGCGCTTTCGCCGATTTGTGGGAGACGGTCGTCGTCGTCGCGCTGCAGCGCTCCACCGATCACGGCGTGAGCTTTTGGGATGGCGTGGCGCAGAATTTCCGCATCAGGTCGCGGCCCTTCCTCCCCATTTTCGTCGGCGCGCTGTTGATGGCGGCGGAGCGCGCTTGGCTCACCGATGCGCGCCAGCGCGCGTCCGCGCTGATCGTGCTCGCGTGGTTCGTCTTCGCCGCCGCCGGCGTGCTGGTGCAGCGCGCGGCTTACACGACCTATCTGCTCGCCCTTGTGTCGCCGCTCTGTCTGGGCGCGGGCTTGTTCGCGGTCCATGCCATGGATCGGCTGCGGGCGCCGCTCCAGCGCATCTGTTTCAGGGCCGCCGCGATCCTTGCTGCGATCTATCCCGCCTACTGGATCGCGCTGGAGATGTCGTGGGGTTATAGCATCGGCGTGTTGCGCGAAGCCGCGCAGGTCATCGTCGAGCGCGCGCGCGCGCCGGGCGAAGGGGCGGGGCTGTATGCGGTGGATTACGAGCCCTCGCTGCATCTGCTGACAGGCCAGCGTCCGGTCTCGCGATTCATTTTCTCCATGCATATGCATTGCGGATTCGTCCTGCCCGACGGGATTGACGCGCGCGAGGAGATTTTGCGCACCTTCGCCCGCGCGCCGCGCTTCGTCGTGCGGCGCGACGAAACGCGCTACGGCGCCTGCATCCGCCCCGCCTTGAGCGCGCTCGTCTATGCGACGCTCGACGACCATTACGAGCTGGTGCGCGTGCTGGGACGCATCGGCGAGGTGCGCGTCTATGAATTGCGCGAGGGCATGGCGGCGCGGCTGCGCGCGCTCCCGGCGAGCGCAGGAAAGGCCGCCTCCGTCGGCTATGCCCATGGCGAGTGAGCGGGAGACGGCGACCGGCGCGGGCGCACGCTCCGCGCGGCTCTGGACGGGCTTTGCGCTGCTGGCCGCGGTCGCGACCCGCATTCCCTCGATCTTCATCGAACGGCCGTTTCTGGATGAAGCCGCCTATGCGCTGATCGCGTCCTATTGGCTTGAGGGGATCATTCCCTATCGCGACGTCTGGGACGTCAAGCCGCCGGGCCTGTTCGCGCTCTATGCGCTCGCCATCGCCTTGGGAGCGGAGCCCCTCGATGCGGTCTGGCTTCTTCCCTTCGCAGCGGTATGCGCAGCGGTTCTGGGCTTTTGCGCAATCGGCAAAGTTTGGTTCGGGGATATGCGCATCGGCGCGCTCGCCGGCGCGCTGTTTGCGTGGTTCAGCCTCGCCAATGGGGGCGCGCGCGGGCTCGCGGTGATTATCGCGTCGCCTTTCGTCATCTGGGGCCTGCGTCTGGCCCGCGACGCCAGACCTGCGGACGCCTTTGTGAGCGGCCTGCTTCTGGGTTGCGCGGCGCTTGTCCTGCAATCGACGGCGGTGGAGGGAGTCCTCGGCTTTCTGCTGATCGCATTCAGCGGGGCGTGCGCAGCGCGCCTGCGGGCGCGCAGGGCGCTTCTGTTCGTCGCAGGCGGCCTCGCGCCGGCCTTGTTTTTCGCGGCGTTGCTTTACGCGCAAGGCGCCTTCGGCGACATGTGGGAGGCGGTGGTTCTGGTGGCCCTGATGCGCTCGGTCCATCACGGGGCGAGTTTTTGGGAGGGGCTTGGAAACAATCTGGGGGCCTTCATCCGGCCTGTCCTGCCGCTGCTCCTGTTTTCGCTTTGGACGCTCCTGTCCGTCTTGGTTCGCCCGCGCGATCCGCTGCGCGCGCCCTTGCTCATCGTGCTGGCGTGGTTCGCCCTCGCCATGGCCGGCGTCACGCTGCAGCACGTGGCCTATGCGCAATATTTGCTGCCCATCGTGGCGCCGCTGTGTCTTTGCGCGGCGATCTGCATGGTCCGGCTTTTCACGTCCGCTGCGTCTTTTGGCGCGCGCGTGGGGGGAGGGCTTCTGGCGTTCGTCGCGCTTGTGGCGCCGGCTTACTGGATCATTCAGGAATTCCGCTGGCGACAATACGGGCCGATGGTGCGCGAGTCCGCGCGGCTGATTTCCGAACGCCGCGCCTTTCCCGGCGAAGGGCGGGGGCTGTTCACGGGCGATCTCGACATGTCGCTGCATTTGCTGACCGGCGAGCCGCCGGTGTCGCGCTTTGCGTTCATGTTGCATCTGCAATGTTCCTTCCCTTTGCCGCCCGGCGTGGAGCAGGGGCGGGAATTGCGCCGCGCCATCGCGCGCGCGCCCCGCTTTCTCGTCCGCCGCGATCCCGCAAAGGTGGAGAGCTGCACTTTGCCTCAACATGCTGCCTTTCTCGATCAGGTGGTCGAAGCCGCTTACGTCCTGATCGGCGCGGCGGGTTTGAACGGCGAGGTGAAGGTTTATGAATTGCGCGCGGGCATGGCGGAGCGCCTGCGCGCGGGAGCGTTCGATGAGGCCCCTTGAGGGCGGCGAGCGGTCTGTCAAGAAGTGGGTCCTGCAGTCCGCCCTGCGGATGACGCGCGCGGTCCCGCCTGCGCAGGTCGTCTGGATCGGCGCCGCGCTTGGCGCCGCGTTCCTTGCGCGCGCGCCCTTCGCGTTCGCGGATCGCCCGTTCCACGACGAGCCCGTTTACGCCTTCGTCGCCGCTGCATGGCTGGAGGGCGTGATCCCCTATCGCGAAATGTGGGACGTCAAGCCGCCCGGCCTGTTCGCGCTCTATGCGCTCGCGCAGGCGCTTGGCGCCTCGCCTCTCGCCAGCGTCTGGATCCTGCCCTTGATCGCCGCCTGCGCCGCCGCGCTGGGCCTGTGCGCGCTGGGGCGTTTCTGGTTCGCGAATCTGCGCATCGGCGCGCTGGCCGGCGTGCTCTTCGCCTGGTTCAGCCTGGCGAGCGGCGGCGCGCGCGGGCCGGCCGTGTTCCTCGCCGCTCCTTTCGTGATCTGGGGCCTGTGTCTGGCGCGCGGCGCCGCGGTCTCGCATGCTTTCCTCAGCGGCCTGTCGCTGGGCTGCGCGGGCATGATCCTGCAATCGAGCGCGTTCGAGGCGCTGTTCGCCTTCGCGCTCGTCTGTCTCCTCGGCCCGCGCGCCTCGACGCGCGCGCGCCTGCGCCGGGCCTGCGCGTTCGCTCTGGGCGGTCTCTTGCCGGCGCTGGGCTTGGGCGCGTTATTGGGAGCGCAGGGCGCGTTCGGCGAGGCGTGGGAAGCGGTGGTTCTCGTCGCGCTGGCGCGCTCCGTCCATCACGCCATCGGATTTCTTGACGGCGCGGGGCTGCGCTTCATCGAGCGGATCGAGCCTTTCGCGCCGCTCTGTCTCGTCGGCGCCGCATGGGTCTTCGGCCTCGCGCGCAAGAAGGACGCGCAGGCGCGCGCCTCTGCGTGGATCGTGTCGGGATGGGTCTGCGTCGCCGCTGCGGGCGCGCTCGTGCAGCGGGCCGCCCATGACGCCTATATGCTCCCGC
>CAIXDD010000369.1 GCA_903918155.1 uncultured Hyphomicrobiales bacterium | reverse complement strand
CGCGGGCGCGACGGCGGCGCGCGGCGCGGAATGGGGTCAGCGCGCGAGGCGCAAAAGCCGTTTTTGGAAATCATCGGCGCGCGCGCGCCAGACGCCGACGTCGCAGCGCTTCACCGCGCTGATGCGCGCCTGCGGCAACATGGGAAAGGTGACGATCGAGATCTCCACCAGATCAAGCTCGACGAGCCGACGCACGCCGCTGCGGGCGTCCTTGATCGCCTTGCGCGTGCGATAGCCGATCGACAGGCCGTCGACGGCGCCGTCGCGCAAGAGCGCGAGCGTTTCGCGCGCCCGCCCGACCGCGAGATTCAGGCGCCCGCGCGCTTTCAATCCGCGCGCGTCCTCCTCCAGCGACAGCCACACGCCGATGGGCGTATCCTGCTCATGTTGCCAGAGCATGCGCACGCCGGCAGCCCCCGTGCGGCGCAGGCTCGCGGCGAAGGCGCCGGGCGCCACCACGTCCCCGCCCAGATCCACCACGTCGAAGAGGCTCGCATAGCCTTCGAACGCGCCGGCGCGGTCGAGGCCGTCGAGGCGCAGGCCCGCGCGCTTGGTCTCCAGCGCGCGCGCGGCCGCATGGGTTCCATAAGCTTTTCGGCGCGTCGTCGCGCCGCTATCCAGCGCCTTCATGCCCGCCGCCCCCCGCCTTGCGCGCCGCGCGCCTGGACGCGCAGAATTTCGAGCGTGCGCACGAAGGCGCGGAACACATCCTGCGGATCGCGCGGCGCGCGCCGTTTGCGCCTGCGGGAGCCGGCGCGCGTCAACAAGCCGATCATGGCTCGCCTCCATGTTTGCGATTGAACCGCGCCAGTTCGCGCACGAAAGCGTCGAACCGGCGATTGGCGCAGGCCAGCTCCCTCAGCGCGAAGAGCAGAAGGCCCGACGCGCCGCTCGCCCACAACAGCAGCGCAAGGTGGGCGAGGTCGCCGCGCTCAACGAAGGTTTGCGCGACGTCGCCCATGGCCTCTCCTGCGGTTTCTTCTGCGTCGTCGCCCTTCGCGCCTTCCGCGGTCCGCGTCGCCTCAATGTCGCGCAGGCCGGCTTCATTCCGCCGCACGAACGTCCGAAATCGCGGCTGACGTTATAAGCGCCCCTCCCTCGCCCGCGTCAGCCGGCGCGGCGCCGGTTTGCGCCCGCTCGCCCTGTCCGTCGCGCGCGCCATAGCCGAGCGCGGCGCGCTTTTCGTCGTCGCTGAGGAAACTCGCGGCGCCAAGGCGCCGCCATTCCGTCTCGCGTTCGCTCGCGAGCGCGTCCAGCCCGTCGAGGTCGGATTCGATCCGCGCGCCGGGGAAACTCTCGGCGAGCCAGGCCTCAAAACTTTTTTGCGTGCGCTTCACGAGCGGAATGATCGTCTGGCGCCAGAAGGCGCGGTTGGCCTCCTGAAAATTGGCGTGGGTGTTGTCGCCGGGCAGGCCGAGGAGAAGCGGCGGCACGCCGAAGGCGAGCGCGATTTCGCGCGCCGAATCGTGTTTGGCGCGGGCGAAATCCATGTCTTTCGGCGAGAGCGACAGCGGTTTCCAGTCGAGGCCGCCTACCAGCAGCAGCGGGCGGCCGGCGTTGCGCGCGCCAGAGAAATTTTCATCCAGCTCCGTCTTCAACCGTTCGAACTGGTCTTCGGTGAGCGCGCCGGCGGAGCCTGCGTAGACGAGCGCGCCGGACGGCCGCGCGGAATTGTCGAGCAGCGCCTTGCTCCACGCGTCGGCGGCGTTATGCACGTCGAGCGGGGTTTGCGCGGCGGCGAGCGGCGCGAAGCCGTAATGATCGTCGAGCGGATGAAAACAGCGCAGATGCAGGATCGGCGTCTGCCCGCCCTCCTCCATCGAATAGCGCATGACGTCAGCGCCTACGCGATATTCATAGGCGCGCGGCCAGCCGTTGCTTGCGGCGATCACGCTCATGCGATCGGGCCGCAGGCGATAGAGCGCGCGCGCCGCGCCCTCGAGACTGGCCGCCTGCACGTAGGAATCGCCGAAGAGCATGAGATCCGTGAACAGGCCCTCCAGAAAGACCGGGCAGGCCTCGCTGGCGTTGGGCCGCGCGAGAAGGCGCGTGAGCGGATGGTCGGGCGCCTCCTCGCCGCGCGCATAGACGAGCCAGGGAATCGAGGCAGCGTTCTCCGCGATCATGCGCACGCAACGATAGACGACGGCGTTGCGCTCATAGCCTTCGCGGATCAGCTCCGCGCCGCTGCGTAGCGTCCAGCGCGGCTGGCCCAGCGCATGAAGCGCGAACAGCGCGCCGCGCGCCGCTTTCGTATCCGCCGATGGCGCAGGCATGCGCGTTTGCGCGCCCAGAAGACGCGCGAGAAAGGAGGCCATGGGAAAATCCAGTCTGCGAGGAAAGCGAAGGGGACGGGCGGCGCTAGACGCGACGCACGTGGGGCTCGGGCGCGCGGCGGGCGAGCGCGAGGGCGGTGATCGCCCAGACGAGCGCGTCGAGCCGGTCGGGGCTGCGGCGTCCGGGCAATCCGTCGGGGCCGAACGCGCACATCTCATCCTCCAGCGCGGGGAAGGCGCCGACATGGCGCACGCGTCCTTGTTCGTACAATTGGGCGACCGGGGCGGCGCGCAGATATTTGCCGCGCGTGGCGCGCACCTGTTTCACCACGAGGCCGGCGTCGGCCTCCGCGATGACGGCGGCGACCATTTCGCCGCCCTGGTTCACTTCCGCCACGATGCAATCGGCCTCATGGCGACGCGCGCAGGCGGCGGCGGCGCGCGCCCATTTGGCGGGCCGCGCGGAGGGCAGCGAGGCGTCCTCCAGCACGTAGAGATAACCATCATGGTCGAGGCCGGCGGCCACGAGACCGCATTTGTCGGCGCGGCCGGAGGACGAGGCGGGCGGATCGACCGCCACGACGATGCGGCGCAGCGGCGGCGCCTTGGGCGCGCGCGCAGCCTCGATCATCGCGCGCGTCCACAGCGCGTCCCCGCCCTCCTCCACGATCTCGCCTTCCAGCTCCTGCCGGCCGAGCCGCGTGCCGGCGTAGCGGCCCACGATGGTCTCGATGAAGGCGGGCGCGAGATGGGCTGCGTTGGCGTAGGTGGAGGCGCGGGTGAGCGCGGTGCGTCGATCCTCCATCAGGCGCGCGAGCAGGGCCGAGGGGCGCGGCGTGGTGGTGATCAGCTGGCGCGGACGCTCGCCCAGCCGCAGGCCGAATTGCAGCATGTCGAAGACCTCCTGCGCGCGCTTCCATTTCGCGAATTCATCGAGCCAGGCGCATTCGAATTGCGGGCCGCGCAGGCTTTCGGGATCTTCCGCCGAAAAAACCTGCGCGATGGCGCCATTGGGCCATTCGAGCCGCCGGCGCGAGGGCTCCCACAGCGGGCGCTCGTCGCGTCCATGGGCCGCGAGAATGCCCGACACGCCCTCGATCATCACGTCGCGCACGTCGGCCGCCGTCTCGCCCACAAGCGCGATGCGCCCCACCGGCCTGTTGGCGAAGCCCGGCTCGCCGAGCGCCAGGCCGCGCACCCATTGGGCGCCCGTGCGCGTCTTGCCGGCGCCGCGTCCGCCCAAAACCAGCCAGATGAACCAGGGCGCGCCGTCGGCCGCGCCCTCCGGCGGCCATTGGTCCGCGCGCGCCTGCATCGACCAATCGTCCAGCACTGCGGCGATCTCGCCCGCGCTCAGCGCGGCGATGAATTCATCCGCTGCGCCCTTCGCCAGCAAGACGCTCAATCCGTCGCGCAAGCTCGGCGCGCAGGGCCGGGAGGTCGCGGTCTGCGCGCGCGTCGGCTGGCCTGTCATGTTCGGCTCCGGCTTTGGCGCGCGCGGGCGCGGCGAGGCGGCGCAATTCCGCGAAAGTCTTCACAAGGCTGGCCAGCGCGCGCGCGTTGCGCTCGCCCGGCTCTGCGGGATCGGCGCTGGTGAGGCGGCGCTCCACGGCTGCGAGTTCGGTTTGCAACGCGCGCTCCAGCCGCGCGCGCAAGGCGTCGAGATCGACGGCGGGGTGGCGCGGCTCTGGGCGCGTTTCTTGTCGCGTTTCTTGCGGCGTCGATGGCGCGACATATGCGGCGTGTTCAGCCTGTTTGGATCGCGGCGTCCTGGAGGCGCGGCGCGCGGGATTGGTCCGCGCGGGCCATCCGAGGTCGGCGCGCAGGCGCCGGAAGGCGGCGACGCTCAGGCCCAGCGCGGCGGCGATGTCGGCGACCGGCTCGCCCGCGTCATAGCGTTTGCGCGCGTCGGCAATCGCCGCGCGGGAGGGTGGTTTCGACATGGGGGGCTTTCGCTGCCGGGACGGATCGGCGAGGGCGCCGAAGGGAAGTCTCCCCTGCGCCCATTTCTGGAGCATGGGCTGAACCTACCCGAGCAGCGCGCCGGTGTCAAGGAATAAAATCTTAGTATCGGAATTTTATCCGCGCGCCCGCGCCCTCACCCCGCGCACCCCGCCCTTTCCCCTTTCCCCGCCCCCGCAGGTCCCGGCATTTCCCCCGCCCGGCGTTTCGTTGTAAAGCTGAAGCGACATTCGCAGGACACGGAACCCGACATGGGCGTTCTCTCGCTCGCAGCCCTCACCATTCTCGACGCCGGCCCCATCGGCCAGGTCGACGCCGCCCATGCGGGCGGGTTCGACCATGCGGGCCTGCGCCTGCAGCCGCTCCTGCCGAGCGACCAGAAGATCGTGGGCCTGTCCGAGAGTGAGGCCGCGCTGACCGACGCGCTCACGCGCACGGGTCTCGGCGTGCTGGAGATCGGCGTCTTCCCCTTGCGCGCGGGCATGGACGTGGAGGCGCTGGCCCCCGTGCTCGCCTTCAGCCATCGCATCGGCGCGCGTTATCTCGTGTGCCCGGTGGAGGACGACGACGCCGCGCGCCGGCTCGAAACCTTCCGCGCGCTGTGCGACCTCGCCGAAACATGCGGCCTGCGGGCGCTCATCGAGTTCAATCCCTATTCGGCCTGCCGCACGCTCGCGGAGGCGGCGCAGATCGTGCGCATGGCGGAGCGGCCCAACGCCGCCGCGCTGGTGGACGCGCTGCATCTGTCGCGCTCGGGCGGCGGCCCCGACGATATCGCCAAACACGCCGCCGGCATGGTTCCGCTCGTGCATCTGTGCGACGCCCCGCCTGCGCCCCGCCCCGGCTCGCGCAGCGAAGACGAGCTGCGCAAGGAATCGCGCACGGCGCGCCTTCTGCCGGGCGAAGGTTCGCTCTGGCTCGACGAATTGCTCGACGCGCTAGGCCCCGACGCGGACGTGAGCGTGGAGGCGCCCTCGGCGCGCCATGCGCATCTTCCCGCTGCGGAGCGCGCGCGTCTGGCCTATGACGCGACGCGCGCGCTGTTGTCGCGCCGCAAAGGATAAGTCCGCCGATACATTTCCCGTGCGAAGCGTGATCGCGAGCCCGGCGGTGCGGGACGGAGCATGGATCGAGTGACACCCCAGGCCAAGGATATGACGGTGCTGCGCTCGCTGCCGCTGTTCAAGGCGGTGTCGGACGCAACCTTCGCGCGGCTCGCCGAGTCCGTGCGGTTCGATCGCTACGTGAAGGGCGAGACCATCGTGCGCCAGGGCGAGAAGGCGCAATGGGTCATCGTCGTGCTCGAGGGCTATGTGAAACTCTCGCGCACGGCCGCCAATGGCGAGGAGACGCTGATCCATATTTTCGGGCGCGGCGAGACCATCGCGGAATCGGTGGCCGTGCTCGGCGACAATCACACGACGACGGCGGAAGCCACGGGCCCCACGCGCATCGTGCGCATGCCCGCCCATGTGGTGGCGCAGGCCGCGCGCGACGCGCCGGAGCTGGCGCTCGCCATCCTGTCGGAATCGTCGGCGAAGATCTGGGCGCTGATGGACGAGATCGAGGCCTTGAAGGCGCAGACCGCCGATCAGCGCGTGTTGCGCTTCCTGCTCTCGCTCTGCGCGCAGGAGAGCGGCCCCGTGGAGACCCGCCTGCCCTACACCAAGGGCGTGATCGCAGCTTCATTGGGCCTGAAACAGGAAACGCTGTCGCGCTCCTTCGCGCGCCTCAAATCGGTGGGCGTGGAGATCGACGGACGCAAGGCCACCATTCTCGATCCGCGCAAGCTCGCGCAGGAAATCGAGCGGCTCAACCGCATCGTGTGAGTGGGCCGGACGCGCGGCGCGTCATTTTTTGACCGCCTTCTTCGCGCGCGGCGCCATGCCGGGCCAGCGCACGATGCGGTCGAGCACGTCGGGCAGCGCGATCTCGTCTTCATTGGGACCTGCGCGCCCGCGCACCGACATGCCCGCGTCATGCACGCTCTCGCGCGAGCCCGACACCAGCGGATGCCAGGGATAGAGATCCTTGCCTTCGGCCACGAGCCGATAGGCGCAGGTGGGCGGCAGCCACGGGATTTCGCGCACGCGTTTGGGGGTGAGCTTCACGCAATCAGGCGCCTTGGCCTTGCGGCCGGGGTAATCCTTGCAGCGGCAGGATTGACCGTCGAACAGGCGGCAGGTCACGTCCGTGAAATAAATGCGGCCCGTGTCCTCGTCCTCGAGTTTGAGCAGACAGCAGCGCCCGCAGCCGTCGCACAGGGATTCCCATTGCGCGCGCGTCAAGTCCTCCAAAGGCTTACGCCAGAAGGGACGCTGGGCGGCGGCTGGCTTTTTGGTAGCGGGCATCAGGCTTTCGCGTTTCGTTTTGGAACAGGCCGGATCGGCATGAGGCTTGATGGAGACGTCGTCAAGCGCGTTAATGATGTGCTAACGTGACACAGTCTCGGATCGGGGCGTCATCGTGTTCGAAGACTTTCAGACCTCCAGCCTGGCCCGACGCGCGCGACGCTGGCTGCTCAGCTTCGACGCCGCGGTGGACACGTTCCTCTACCAGAGCGGCCAGCGCGGCCGCGCGGCGTGGGAGAATTTCTCCGCCTTCATGCATCGCTTCAACGTGACCGGCGGGCGCAAGCTCGCAGTCGAACTCGCCTGCGAGAGCCTGACCCTGGGCGCTGCGGGGGCGGCGCTCATACTCTCGCTCGCCACGCTCGCTTTCCGCGAAACGTCGGAAGACTGGCTGAAGAAGCAGGATCTCGCGGTCACCTTTCTGGATCGCTACGGGCAGCTGGCGGGCCACCGCGGCATCAAGCATGATGATTCCGTGCCGCTCGAGCAATTGCCCGATTTCGTCCTGCAGGCGGTGCTCGCGACGGAGGATCGCCGCTTCTACGAACATTGGGGCATCGACCCCATCGGCACGGCGCGCGCGCTGTCGGCGAATGCGCGCGCCTCCGGCGTCGTGCAGGGCGGCTCCACGATCACCCAGCAGCTCGCCAAGAATCTCTTCCTCACCAATGAGCGAACCATCGACCGCAAGGTGCGCGAGGCGTTTCTCGCCTTGTGGCTGGAGTTCCGCCTGACGAAAAGCGAGATCCTGAAACTCTATCTCGATCGCGCCTATATGGGCGGCGGCGCCTTCGGCGT
>CAIXDD010000368.1 GCA_903918155.1 uncultured Hyphomicrobiales bacterium | reverse complement strand
GATATCGTCATTCTGCTTCAGGTGGGGCGGGAAAAACATCCAGACCTGCGCGACGTCCCGCTTCTTTCGGAATTGATGAAGACTGACGAGGACCGCGTCGTTCTCTCCATCATTTTCGACAAGTATCAAATGGGCCGCTCCTTCTTTGTCCCTCCGGGCGTTCCGGAGGAGCGGGTAGTCGCATTGCGAAGGGCCTTCGACGCGACGATGAAGGACCCGGCGCTTCTTTCTGAGGCCGCCGCCCAGAAGCTGGAGGTCAACGCCCTCTCTGGCGAAGATGTTCAGGCTCTAGTCACACGCCTCTACGCCACGCCCGAAAATCTCGTGAAAAAGGCGCGCGACCTGCTTGCCGCCGCGAAATGACGCCGCCTCGCTCCGCTATGTGCGGGCTTGAAGCCGATTGACCGCCCGTCTGGAGGAATTATGGCATGAACAGAAGAGATTTCTGCAATGGCCTTGGAGCATTATCGCTTGGCGGCGCTTGCGCCCCAGCCGCACTCGCGCAGACGGTATCTGTGGATGCGTTCTACCGCCGCAATCGCCAGCTGACGATCCTCTCCTATTCGCCAGGGGTCAGTGAAAACTATGCGCGCCTGCTCGCGCGCCATATGGGCAGGCATATGCCGGGCGAGCCCTCCTTCGTCGTTTCCGGCATGCCCGGGGCGGGGGGAATGAAAGCCATCGATTATCTAAACTCTATCGCCCCGCGCGACGGAACTGTCATCTGCTCGATCGGTCCCGGCGTGCCGTTCGAGTCTATGCTTGGGCGTTCGCCCGTGAAGTTCGACCCCTTCTCCCTTTCATGGATAGGGAGCATCTCCACAAGCACGGCGATCGCCTTGTCCTGGCATGCGGCCAGGGTGAGAACATTCGAGGATCTTCTCAAGAATGATCTTCTGGTGCCAGGCACCGGCGCCGGCGCTGATACGCAAATCGTGCCGCAAGCGATCAACAATCTCGTTGGGACGCGATTCAAGATCATTCCCGGCTATCAGAACATCCTGCAGGCGGCGCTGGCGATGGAGCGAGAAGAAGTCGACGGCATGGGGTATTGGACTCTCAATTCCATGCAGGCGGCGCAGCCTGCGTGGCTGCCGGAGAAGAAGGTCAACGTTCTGTTTCACACCGGCCGCAAGCAGCCACCGGAATTGCCGAGCGTTCCCATGATACGGGAACTGGCGAAGAGCAAGGTGGACGCGCAGGCGCTAGAATTCATCCTCGCACGCGAGCTGATCTCGCGCCTGTTCGTTGGCCCTCCCGGCGTTCCTCCTGAACGCACGCTGGCCTTGCAGGCGGCTTTCCTCGCGACCATGCAGGACCCGCAATTCATTCTCGAAGCGAAAAAGATGCAACTCGATATCGATCCTCTGAGCGGGGATGAGGTCGTGGACATTCTCCGCAAGGCGGCGGCCTCTCCGCCTGACGTCCTTGAGCGCGTCGTGCGCTCAACCTGACCGCTGCGTCGTAAGGCGCCGCGGCGCGCTCAAGGACTGGTGCATTTCTCGAGGAGGCGGGAGGGGCGGCCCAATCCTCATCGAATAATCTTTCAAGAGAACCAAGTTTTCACGCTAGAGCGCACAGACGGGTATGGATCCGGACGCGCGCGTGAATATCCAGGGCTTGCGGCTTAATGTGGATCTCTACGCATCGCAGGGCCTCGTACAGGGCAAGGTGGTAGTGGCGAAGATCGTGGCCAATCCTTCGTGGCGGCTGCTGCTCGGTCTCTTCAAGCCTTGACCCGCGCCCGCAACATGTTGTCGAGCGCGACCAGATCGGTCTTGCCGGAGGCAAGAATGGGGAAGTCCGGCAGGATAATCACTTCCGCAGGGATCATCAGCTCCGTTGCGCCCATCTTCCGCAAATGAATTATAGCGTCTGCGCGCGTGGCGTCAGGGCGCGCGGTCAGCAGGACGAGCCGTTCG
>CAIXDD010000367.1 GCA_903918155.1 uncultured Hyphomicrobiales bacterium | reverse complement strand
CTGGGACCCGACCATCACAGCCGGCTTCCCCTTTTCCAGCTCAAGCGTCTTCAGACCGCTACGGAGGACGAGGACGAGATTTCCCGTTCCGTCAGCACGCCACCACGGGCGAACCTGCTTATGGACGTCTACGGGCGACTTAAGTCCGTCCTCAGCGCGCTTCCAGCGCCGAATCACTGGCGCATAAGTGGGGTCCTTAGCGAGGCGGAGCTGGTCTTCCAGACGGTCCACCAATTTCTGACGTCGCATAAGCTTGGGATTGCGAGCGATCTGCTGAGGGCTAACGGTAAAGGTGAGGGACTTGAGAAAGGACATGCTGTTCTCCTCTTGCCTAGTGAACAGCAATCCCACTTAAGCGGCTTGGAATAGGAAATAAAGCGGAAAACCAGAAACCAGACCAAGAACGCATATTGCTTCTAAAAGCAGCAATTCACTCGTAATATCAGTTTATTGCGCGGTTCCAAATGGAACGTGCAGAGTCAGATAAAATTCCTTTGATTATAAACGGAACATAAACGGAAATAAAAAGCTTGACGAAAAGCATTTAAAAACGGGCTCTAATCAAGGCATGTCTTTTTTGCCAAGGTTGGGGTCGAGGGTTCGAATCCCTTCGCCCGCTCCAGTTCAGCCGCCCCACTGAACATCGTCCTGACGATCCTCTCTACAATCAAAGTTCAACTTGCCGGTGCGCCTTCGCGCGCCTAACGGTATGAAATGATGTTTTGGAGAATGCGATGCGCCTGGACGCTATTTCGATCGGCAATGATCCCCCAAACGAAGTGAATGTGGTCATTGAAGTTCCGATTGGCGGGGAACCCATCAAATATGAGATGGACAAGGAAGCCGGCGCGCTGATCGTGGACCGCTTTCTTTATACGGCCATGCGATATCCGGGGAATTACGGGTTCATTCCGCACACGCTTTCAGCGGATGGAGACCCTTGCGACGTGATTATCGCAAATACGCGCGCCATCATTCCCGGGGCGGTCATGAGCTGCCGCGTCGTCGGCGTCCTTCTGATGGAGGATGAGGCTGGCGGCGATGAGAAAATTATCGCCGTTCCCTCGAACAAGCTCACGCGTCGCTATGAAAAGGTCCAGAATTATTCCGATCTGCCGAGCATCACGCTTCAGCAAATCGAGCATTTCTTCAGCCATTACAAGGATCTTGAGACGGGCAAGTGGGTCAAGGTGACCGGCTGGGCGGACGCGGACCGCGCGCGCCAATTGATCCGTGAGGCGATCGACCGCGCCGCTGCCAAATAGAGACTATTCCTTCCGGGTGAGCAGGAAGATCGCCTGCTCACCGAAGAGATTCCAGAACCACCAGGGCGCCTTCACACGGATGGGCGCTCCCGATTGGTCGAGCGCCACCGCTGTCTCGATTTTCGCGCCCAATGTTTTGGAGAGATCCACGAAATCTCGGATCGTGCAGAAATGGATGTTCTGCGTGTCGTACCATTGGCTCGAAAGTCCGCGCGTCACAGGCATCCTGCCGCGCAACAACAATTGCAGCCTGATTTTCCAATGGCCGAAATTGGGAATCGATACGACCACCTTCTTCCCAATCCTGAGCATATGCTCAAGGACGATTTTCGGGCGTCGGGTCGCCTGGAGCGTTTGGGACAAGATGACGTAATCGAACACATCGTCGGGATAATCGATCAGATCCGAGTCGGCGTCGCCCTGAATGACCGACAGGCCGTTCGCCACGCAATGGTTGACCCCGACCTGCGAGAGCTCAATGCCCCGCGCATCGACCTTTTTGGAGTCCCGCAGCAAGATCAAGAGCGCCCCGTCGCTGCAGCCGACGTCGAGAACGCGCGATCCTTCTTTCACCATTTCCGTGATCAGCGCATGGTCGAGCCTCGCCTTCTTCTCGCCCGGAGCCGCCAGATTCACTTGCATCGACGAACCTCTGTGAAGGTCATGGGGCGCCGGGAATACCGCATGCGGAGGCCGCCGCTTCTATAAAGCCATGCGTGGTCGCCAATAGCTCAGGCAGGTCGAGCAAAAAGGCGTCGTGTCCCTTGTTTGTGTCGATCTCCACAAAAGAGACCGAAGCTCCGCTTGCGTTCAAAGCATGGACGATCGCGCGAGACTCGGTTGTCGGAAAAAGCCAGTCAGACGTGAAAGAGACGACGCAGAATCTCGATTTCGATTGCCTGAACGCGTTGGCGAGAACTCCCCCATAGTCAGCGGCCAGATCGAAATAGTCCATGGCGCGCGTGACATAGAGATAGGAGTTGGCGTCGAACCGCTCGACGAAAGTGGAGCCTTGATGCCTCAGATAGCTTTCAATCTGGAAGTCCGCATCAAAGGAAAAGGTCGGCGATTCGCGTCCTTGCAGCTTGCGACCAAACTTTCGATGAAGCGAATCGTCGGACATATAGGTGATGTGGGCGGCCATGCGTGCGACGGCCAGTCCCTTTTCCGGCCTGACTCCCGCCTCGTAATATTTGCCGCCGCGCCAATTGGGGTCCGCCATGACAGCCTGGCGCCCGACCTCATGGAAAGCGATGTTTTGCGACGAATGCCTGGCCGCTGTTGCGATCGGAAGCGCCGAGAAGACGCGTTTTGGAAAAAGCGCAGCCCATTGCAGAACCTGCATACCGCCCATGGAGCCGCCCGCGACGCAGAACAGCCGCTCGATCCCGAGATGATCGACAAGCAAGGCTTGAACCTTGACCATATCCTTGATGGTCACGACCGGCATTTCCAGCCCGAAGGGCCGACCGGTCGCTGCATTGAAAGATGCAGGTCCGGTCGTCCCCATGCATCCGCCGAGAACGTTTGAGCAGATGACGAAAAAGCGGTTGGTGTCGATAGGCCGCCCCGGTCCGACCATAACCTCCCACCACCCGGTCTTGCGCGTGATCGGATGAGGATTGGCCACATGCTGGTCCCCCGTAAGGGCGTGGCAGATGAGAACCGCGTTGGAGCGGTCCGCGTTGAGCGACCCGTAGGTCTGGTAAGCCACCTGGATGCGGGCGGGGCGCGCTCCGCATTCCATAGAGAGCCCGCTTTCGGGCTCGAGCGTTACGACCCTGCTGCTCGGGTCGTTAGCTTCGTCCCCGGCGCTGGACGCTGAGGCGGATGAACTCAAGGCGGACCTCGCTGTTCGGTTTTTCGAACAATCTGTGCGTTTTATAGGTGTGGACTGGCGCAGTCGTCAAATACAATCCTGCCGGCGCATTTTGTCGGCGGGCGCTCCCCTGCTAAGAGGGACCAGAAACCAGAACGCGCGCAACTGAGACACCGGAGCCCATTCAAATGTCGGCAAAACGCCCGGAGCCGCGTGCGGGGCTATTGGCAATAGACGCTTACGTGCCAGGCAAGAGCGAGTCCGACTATAGCGGACCAGTCCATAAATTATCCTCCAACGAGACGCCGCTGGGGCCCCCAATATCCGCCCGCGAAGCTTATGAGGCGGCGAGCCGCAGCCTGGAGCTTTATCCCGACGGTTCGGCCCGCCTATTGCGCGAGGCGATCGCAGCCCAATACGGGCTGGATCCCTTGCGCGTCGTTTGCGGGCATGGATCCGATGATCTCCTGCATCTCCTGGCCGCCGCCTATATAGCGCCCGGCGACGAGGGAATTCTCACCGCTCACGGGTTCCAGATTTTCAAGATCGCGATCCTGAGCGCGGGCGGAAAAGCGGTTTGCGCCCCCGAACGCCATTTTAAAGCTGCGGTGGATGACATCCTGGCCTGCGTCACTGAGAAGACCAGGATCATTTTTCTCGCTAATCCGAATAATCCAACAGGCACTTATCTGGAATATTCCGAAGTGGTCAGGCTCGCCGATCGGATACCGCGTGACGTCGTGCTGGTTCTGGACGGAGCCTATGCGGAATATGTCACAGCACAGGATTATTCAGCAGGACTCGCGCTGGCGTCAGAGCGTCCTAATGTAGTCATCACGCGCACATTTTCGAAAATCTTTGGTTTGGCGTCTTTGCGCGTGGGATGGGCCTATGCGCCGGAACATATTTGCGCAGTTCTCCATCGCATCCGGGGACCGTTCAATGTGAGCGGCCCCGCGCTGGCTGCGGCGACAAGCGCGGTGCGGGACCAGGATCATGTCGCGAGATCCATTGCGCATAACGACAAATGGCGTGGGTGGCTGACGGAGCGCTTGACCGAAATCGGACTCGTCGTCACGCCGAGCGCGGCGAATTTCGTGCTCGTTCATTTGCCTGCGGCGTCGGGACGCGACGCAAGCCACGCAGAATCGTTTCTCTCACGCGAAGGCGTGATCGTGCGCGGGCTTCATTCTTACGATCTTCCAAACGCGTTGCGGATCACGATCGGCGATCAAGCGGCGAACGAGGCGGTATATGAAGGCCTGAAGAAATTCATGTCCTGAGCCCAAGTCCGGCTTATCTCTTCACGATCCAGCCCTAAATCGCCACGAGCGAGAATCATGTTTCATCAAGTTACGATCATCGGCCTTGGCCTCATTGGTTCCTCGCTCGCCCGAGCTGCAAAGTCTTATGGGTTATCGAGCCGGGTCGTCGCTTATGACGTCGACCCGTCGGTTCGCGCGCGGGTGGCGGAACTGGGCATCGCAGACGCCGTCGCAAACGAATTAGAGAATGCCGTAACCGACGCCGACCTCACGATTATCTGCGTGCCCGTCGGAGCGACGTCCGACGTCGCGCGTCAGATGAAAGATCATTTGAAGCCCGGCGCCATCGTTTCTGACGTGGGATCGGTCAAGGGCATGGTGTGTGACGCGCTTTCCCAGATTCTTCGACCGGACGTGCATATCGTTCCCGCTCATCCGGTCGCGGGCACGGAATATTCTGGACCTGATTCTGGTTTCGCGACCCTTTTCCAGGACCGCTGGTGCATCATAACGCCGCCCGATGGAACGTCGCCTGACGCCATCGAGAAGGTCCGCGCCTTCTGGTGCGGGTGCGGCGCGAATGTCGAATCCATGAGCGCCCATCACCACGATCTGGTTCTCGCGATCACGAGTCACGTGCCCCATTTGATCGCCTATAATATCGTCGGGACTGCGGCGGATCTGGAAGAAGTCACGCAATCGGAAGTCATAAAATTCTCCGCCGGCGGGTTTCGCGATTTCACGCGAATCGCAGCGTCCGATCCCACGATGTGGAGAGACATCTTTTTGAACAATAAGGACGCTGTCCTTGAGATGCTCGGGCGCTTCAATGAAGATCTCGCCGCCTTGCAGAGAATGATCCGTTGGGGCGACGGACAAGGGCTGTACGATCTATTCACCCGCACCCGCGCTATCCGGCGCAGCATCATCGCGCAAGGCCAAGAGACGTCAGCGCCCGATTTCGGACGGGTTCGCAAAGAAGACTAAAGACGCGATCGAAAAGTCTAAGCCTGTCTGGATTGCTTGAGCAGGTTGATGACGACGCTCCGCGACACCGCGCCTGTGACGGCTGTCATGGCCAGCGCGACAAACAGCATTATGAGCACCATGCCGCTGTCGATCTCAAGGCGGCCAAAGAGAGCTTCGACCTGTTCTCCATCCCTGCTTGCGAGCCAGCGTTCAGAAGCCCAGCCTAGCGCCCGGATGATCAGAACCGCGCATATGGTTCCCATTGCGGCTCCCGCCAAGCCGAGTTTCAGGAAATGGCGCTGAAATTCCTTCGCGATGAATTGGTCCGACGCGCCTACGAAGTGCAGCACGTCTACGACTTCACGACTGCTGGCCATCGCGCCTCGCGTCGCGAAACTGACGGCGAGGCCCATGGCGAGGACAAAGAGTGCGAGGACAAAGAAGGACACGCCAATAAGTCCGTCGGACATTTTCTCCAGTCGGTTGCGCCAGGTCTTGTGATCGTCCACCAGCGCGGTCGGCACTTCGTTTCGTAACGTTTCCGCCAAAGCCGCCATATCGATGCGGGTGGATCCGTCGATCTTGACGGTGAGCAATTGCGGGATCGGGAGGTCTTTAAGATCAAAACCGGTCCCTAACCAAGGACGCAGCATCTCTCCCGATTCGGCTTGAGAGATCGATCGCACCTTCATGACGCCGGGGAATTTGGAGATGATCTGCTCGGATCTCGCCTGATCGGCGGCGATGTCGCGTCCCAAGGCAGGTTTGATCTGAATGGTGATTTCGCTCGAAAGCGATGCGCTCCAATCCTGGGATGCGCTTCGCACCATGGAGGCCGCTCCGCCGAACAACGCACCAAGAAAGGTCATGATCGCGATCACCGTGACGAGCGCACGGTTTGCAATGGAGTCCGTATTCACGACCCGCAAGTCAGGGACGGTGATTCCTCCCCCCAACATCGTTGGCCATAACCGCGCAGCGGTCCGGAGCAGAATTCGTACGGCTTTATTCATAAACTTGCAGCCGTCCTTCACCGAGCACGAGGCGGCGTGCGAAACCGAATTGATCCATCAAGCCGAGGTCATGCGTCGCAATGATGATCGAGGTTCCGGATTTGTGCAATTCAATGAAGAGGCGAAGCAAGCGGCGGGCAAGGCTTGGGTCCACGTTTCCGGTCGGCTCGTCGGCGATCAAGACTTCCGGTTGACCGATGAGGGCGCGCGCAATCGCGGCTCTCTGCTTTTCCCCGCCGGACAGAATGGGGGGAAATGCATTGACCCTCTCTCCAAGGCCGACCCACCGCAGAAGCTCGACCACTTCGGCCCGGAAGCTGGATTCGTCCTTACCTTGAACGAAGAGCGGCAAGGCGACATTCTGATATGTCGTAAGGTGGTCCAGAAGTCTGAAATCCTGAAACACGACGCCTATGCGCCTGCGAAAGGACGTGATCTCGTCTTGCGTGAGCGACGTCGTCTCTTTCCCGAACAATTGGATCAATCCTCGCGTCGGGCGCAAGGACATCAGGATCAGCTTCAGGAGCGTCGTTTTTCCAGCGCCCGATGGTCCCGTCAGAAACTGAAATGATTGAGGCTCGAGGTTGAAGCTGATGTCATGCAGGACTTCAGTTCCGGAGCCGTATCTGAGCCCCACATTTTCGAAACTTATCACGGTCGCCTCTTTGGCCGAGGAGGTCGAGGAGATGCTCGCCTGGACGCTCAGGCCGGAGACGACGGACTCGCAAGACCCCGCCGCCTCACGCTGCTCTTACCCGTTCTTCGGGAAATTCACGATAGTTCCCGCCTGCGCCGCCGGTTCCGTCGCCGCGGGACTGATCGCCTTCCCATTGAGGGACAATGCGCCCTTTTCCGCCGTGATGGAAACCGACTGTCCATCTTGAACTTCACCACTCAGGATTAGATGAGCAAGCGGATCCTGCACGTTCTTTTGTATCACGCGTTTGAGCGGACGCGCGCCATAGGCGGGATCATACCCCTTGTCGGCGAGCCATGCCTTGGCGGCCCCATCGATGGCGAGCGTGATCTTTCGATCCTCCAGCAACTTCTCAAGGCGCGACAATTGGATCTCGACAATGGCCGTCATGTCGCTTCGCTTCAGCCGATGGAAGAGGATTATGTCATCCACGCGATTGAGGAATTCCGGACGAAAGTGATTCCGGACCGCTTGCATGACCTGCTGTCGCACCGCAGTGGAATCTTCCCCCTCCTTTTGGGCGACCAGTAATTCGGCGCCGAGGTTCGACGTCATGATGATGATGACGTTTCGAAAGTCGACCGTACGCCCCTGACCGTCGGTCAATCGACCTTCATCGAGAACCTGAAGAAGCACATTGAAGACATCGGGATGGGCTTTTTCGATTTCGTCGAACAGAAGGACCTGATACGGCCGCCGACGAACGGCTTCGGTGAGGGCGCCGCCTTCCTCATAACCCACATAGCCGGGAGGCGCGCCGATCAAACGCGCTACGGAATGTTTCTCCATATATTCAGACATATCGATCCGCAGCAGGGCGGATTCGTCATCGAAAATGAAGCCGGCCAGCGCTTTCGTGAGTTCGGTCTTGCCAACGCCCGTCGGCCCAAGAAACATGAACGATCCGATAGGCCTTTGCGGGTCCTGCAATCCGGCCCGCGCGCGCCGCACGGCGGTCGAAACCGCCTGCACCGCCTCGGACTGGCCCACGACTTTTCTGGAAAGATGCGCTTCCATCTGAAGGAGCTTTTCCTTTTCTCCCTCAAGCATTTTGTCGACCGGAATTCCCGTCCAACGAGAAACGACTTGCGCGATGTCTTCCGACTGAACGACTTCATTCAGGAGCGCGCCGTCATCGGAAGACGATTCCGCATTTTTAAGCTTCGTCTCCAGATCGGGCAGGACGCCATATGCGATTCGGCCGGCTTCCGAATAATCGCCGTGCCTCTGCGCATGCGCCAGATCGTTGCGCGCTTTTTCGATGTCTTCCTTCAGCCGCTGGGCGATTCCGATCTTCTCTTTCTCAGCGATCCACTTTTGCGAAAGATCGCCGGCTTTCTCCTCCAGATCTCTCAATTCCGATTCGATGCGGCTCAGTCGCTCTATTGACGCCTTGTCATGTTCCTTCTTCAAGGCCTCTTGTTCGATCTTGAGCTGAATGATCCGACGATCGAGCTCGTCAAGTTCTTCCGGCTTGGAATCGACTTGCATCCGCAAGCGCGCGGCTGCTTCGTCGATCAAGTCGATTGCCTTGTCGGGCAGAAACCGGTCCGTGATGTATCGGTTTGAAAGAGTGGTCGCGGCCACGATCGCCGCGTCGGCGATGCGGACGCCATGGTGCAATTCGTACTTTTCTTTCAGGCCGCGGAGAATGGAGATCGTATACTCGACATTGGGCTCGGACACAAAAACAGGTTGGAAGCGACGCGCAAGCGCAGGGTCTTTCTCGACATGTTTACGATATTCGTCGAGGGTCGTAGCTCCGATGCAATGAAGATCGCCGCGGGCCAGGGCGGGCTTCAGCAAGTTGGATGCGTCCATGGCGCCGTCCGCTTTGCCTGCTCCCACGATCGTGTGCATTTCGTCGATGAATAGAATGATGCTGCCTTCCGAGGCCGTCACCTCAGACAGAACCGCCTTGAGGCGCTCTTCGAATTCGCCTCGATATTTCGCTCCTGCGATGAGCGCTCCCATGTCGAGGGCGAGCAGTCGCTTCTCCTTTAAAGGCTCCGGGACGTCGCCTTCGAAAATACGCCGCGCGAGTCCTTCTACGATCGCTGTCTTTCCAACGCCGGGCTCGCCGATGAGAACAGGATTATTTTTCGTTCTGCGAGAGAGGACTTGTATCGCGCGGCGAATTTCTTCATCGCGACCAATGACGGGGTCCAGCTTTCCGTCGCGGGCGGATTCCGTCAGATCCCGCGCATATTTTTTCAGCGCGTCATAGGAATTTTCCGCCGTCGCATTGTCCGCCGTGCGCCCCTTGCGGAGCGCCTCGATCGCAGAATTCAACGCTTGGGGAGAAACGCCTGCGGAGGCCAGAATTTTGCCCGCTTCGCTGCTCTTCTCCATGGAGATGGCAAGGAGCAGCCGCTCCACCGTCACGAAGGAATCAGAGGCCTTTTGGGCGAGCTTTTCCGCATTGTCCAAAATCCGAGCGGTTGTGGGCGCCAGATAGAGCTGACCTGCGCCGCCGCCCTGCACCTTCGGCAATTTGGACAAGGCGATCTCTGTCTGGACATGCGCGTCACGCGCGCTGCCGCCTGCCTTTTCGATTAATCCGGATGAGAGGCCTTGCTCGTCGTCGAGAAGGCATTTGAGGATGTGTTCGGGCGTGAATTGCTGATGGCCTTCACGCAGCGCCAACCCTTGCGCCGACTGGATGAAGCCGCGAGTCCGTTCGGTGTATTTGTCAAGATTCATAGTCGACCTCCTGACGACGAGATCCCCGGTCTGGGCGAACTCTTCGAATGTTGAGCCCCAAGGGGCGCTCAAAACTTATGTAGGATGGTCAGCTGGCTAATAAAAGGAAGAGCGCTAAAGGAAATGGGCCCTCCCGTTCCGGGGAGAGCCCATGTCGTGTCATTGGCCTGGGGCGAGATCGCTGGCGGGCAGCTCCGGCGAACCTTCGCCTTCTACGCCGCCTTCCGGTCTGCGCCGGCGCCGCCGATTGCGCAGATGATAGCTCGCGGCCTCGTGTTCGGCGTCCAAAGCTCCGCCGGGCGCAGGCGCGACCGCAGGCTGGCGCGGCGCACCGCCCGTGATGAAGGCGGGCAGGGCGGCCGAGGGGTCTTCCACATCCGCGGGGCGGGCGTCGAAGCGCGGCTGCTCTTGCGGGCGGTTGTCTCGATTGGGCCTGTTTCGGTTCTGGCCGTTACGATCCTGGAAGGGTTGCCGTTCGGGGCGAGGCCCGCGCTCGGGCTGGACGTAAGGTTGCGGCTGGGCCGGGAAATGCGCCTGCGGCTGCGGCGGATTGAACGCGGCTTGGGGCTGCGGACGTTCTTGCGGCGAGGCGAAACGATCCACGACGCCGAAGTCGTCGTCGTCTTCCTCTTCCTCTTGCTGCTCCGGTTGATCCGGGCTGCGGAGAAAGCCGGCCTGCGCCTGTTGCTGGGCGAGCTGCGCAGCGGCGATCAGCCTGAAATAATGCTCTGCATGTTGCAGATAGCTCTCCGCCATCACCGGATCGCCTGACGAATGCGCATCGCGGGCCAGCTGAAGGTATTTTTCAGCCACGTGATGCGCGGTGCCGCGAATCTTTACGTCCGGTCCGTTGGATTCATAAGTCCGTGTGAGCGGGTTAGGGCCTTTTCGATTGTTGCGGCCACGCATGCGCTTGTTTTGACCTGGTCTCATCGAGTTTCCCTATACGCAGAGCCGTGCATCGATTTGAATGCTCCGATGTTTGGCCGTGAAGAAAGGCGATCAGACAGTTGGGCGGCGAAGCCCGCGAGCGGCGGGATCGCTGAGGTGACACCGTCATGAAAGCCACAAACCCGGAACCCAGCAGAAGCCACACGGTTCGGATAAAGCCGCAGATTGGCGCCCGAAGCGCTCATAATCAAAGCAGGCCCACTTAAACTAATCGCTTTCGCGGCTTTCGCCAAGTGGCGCGCAGTAAGAATCCTTGGACCAAGGCCCCTTCTATCCACCCCAGGTCACGACCCGGTCGTTCCCGCCGGCGTCCTTCAGCACTTCGCCCTGCAGTCCCGCCTCCACCAAGAGCGCGAGAAGCGATCCGGCTTGATCGTAACCAATCTCGATGGCGCAAAGGCCTCCGTCCTTAACCCACTGTTTATACGAGCTAATAATCGATCTATAGCTGTACAGCCCATCTTCTCCGCCGTCCAGCGCGATCAATGGATCAAAGTTCCGAACCTCTTCGTCCAGGCTTTCGATCACCTCGGTCCGGATATAGGGCGGGTTGGACACCACCAAATCGAAACCGCCTGATCTGAAGTCAGTCATGCCGATGCAATGAACCTCGCTTCGCCGGCTCAACCCCAAACGGGCGATGTTGCGTTGGGCCAGACGGCATGCGTCGGCGCTCAAATCGAT
>CAIXDD010000366.1 GCA_903918155.1 uncultured Hyphomicrobiales bacterium | reverse complement strand
GGATTCAAAAATAAGAGCTGTTTATCCCCATAATTTATGGCTTTTTAGACCGCACCGACTTTTCGTAATGACGGGGTCGGGGGGTCGAATCCCTCGTGCGGCACCAGTTTCTTCGACGCTTGCATGTCTCCGACGCGCTTCTCTTCACCCGCTGTCCCGCGCGCGCATCAGCGCGACATTGTTGCGGAAGGCGCGGACCTCGCGATAGCCCATCCGCGCCAGAAGCCCGAACAGATCGTAATCCCAGCGGTGGAATGATTTTTCGATCAGGATGCATGTCGGGTGGAGCGCGCGCTCCGCGGCGTCAAAAAACGCGCCGAGAACGCTGTCCTCCGCGCCTTCTATGTCGATCTTCAAGGCGTCGACGCGCCGCACGCCGCTTTCCTGCAGCACGCTCAACAATGTGCGCGCGGCGACCTTGCGCGCGCGGCCGCCGGCGCTCTCGATCTTGATGGAATTCTCGCCGGCGTTGGCCTCGTTGCAGAACAGGTCGACCTCGCCGTCCTGCGCCGCAAGGGCGCAATGGAACGCGCGCATCCTGAGGCCTGGATTTTGCGATACGTTGAACGTGAGCCGCGCGAAAAGATCGGGATGCGCCTCGATCGCCAAGACAATTGCGTCAAGGCGCGATTGCGCCACGCTGAAACTATATCCGCCGATATTGGCGCCCGCGTCCACGAACACCGCGTCGCGCGGCAGAACGCCTTGCAGGAAATGGCGCTCTTCGAGATCGAAATAGGCCTCGTTGAACAAGATCCGTCCCTCGCAGACATTGCCGGACGCATGAATGCGCAGTTTCGCGCCAAGGCGCACCACGTCGAGCGGCGAGGACCCGAGGAACAGGCGCGACACCCCGCGCAGCCCGAAGAAAATCCGCTTCCCAAGATAGGTGCGCGGCAATGATCCTGTCGTCGCGAGAAAAAGGCCCGCCAGACGGCCGGGCTTGAAAAAGCCCCATGGCGCAATCGAATCCATGAAAAAAACCTCGATCAAAACGCCATGCTGCATCAGGGACGGCGTTCGATCAAGACGGGTCGGGCCGGGCGGCCCTTCCCTTACGTCTTGCGCTCGTACCAATCCTTGCTGGCGTTGACGATCTTCACCACCGAGAGCATCACCGGCACTTCGATCAGCACGCCCACCACCGTGGCCAGCGCCGCGCCGGATTGGAGGCCGAAAAGGCTGATCGCGGCGGCCACCGCCAATTCGAAGAAATTGCTCGCCCCGATCAGCGCGGAAGGGCCTGCGACGCAATGGGCCTCGCCGGCCATGCGATTAAGAAGATAGGCGAGGCCCGCGTTGAAATAGACCTGGATGAGAATGGGCGCGGCGAGCAGCGCGATCACGAACGGCTGCGCGGCGATGCGCTCGCCCTGAAAGCCGAACAGCAAGACCAGCGTGGCGAGCAGCGCGACGAGGGAGACGGGCGCGAGCCTTGCGAGCAGCGCGTCGAGCCCCTTTTGGCCGCTTCTCGCCAGCATGCGCCGCCGCAAGACCTGCGCGGCCGCCGCCGGCGCGACGATATAGAGAACGACGGAGAGCGTCAGCGTATCCCACGGCACGACGATGGCCGACAAGCCCAGCAGCAGGCCGACGATGGGCGCGAAAGCCACCACCATCACCGCATCGTTGAGCGCGACCTGCGACAAGGTGAAATGCGGTTCGCCGCGCGTCAGATTGCTCCACACGAAGACCATCGCCGTGCATGGCGCCGCCGCCAGCAGGATGAGCCCGGCGATGTAAGACTCGATCTGGTCCGCCGGCAGATAGGGGCGAAAGAGATGGCCCACGAAAAACCAGCCGAGCAACGCCATGGAAAAGGGCTTCACCGCCCAATTGACGAAGAGAGTCACGCCCATGCCGCGCCAATAGGCACCGACGCCGCCCAGCGCCGAAAAATCGATACGCAGCAACATGGGCACGATCATCAGCCAGACGAGACCGGCGACCGGCAGGTTCACCTTCGCGATCTCGGCGGAACTGACGACATAAAAAAATCCCGGCGCCGCATGGCCCGCCGCGATTCCCGCGACGATGCAGGCCAGGACCCACAGCGAGAGGTGTCGTTCAAACGCGGACATTCACGCCTCCGCGCGGGTCGCGCCCTGCAAGGCGCCGATCTCGTCAAGCCGCGCGCGCAAACGCGCGCCCTCGAGCGAGGCCATGGGAAGGCTGACGAAGGCGCGGATGCGGTTGCGCATATATTGAAACGCCTGTTCGAAAGCGGCCTGTTTCAAAATGTCCGCGCCCTCTTCGGCCGCGGGATCCTCGATGCCCCAATGCGCGGTCACGGGCTTGCCCGGCCAGAGGGGGCACGCCTCGCCAGCCGCCCCGTCGCAGACGGTGAAGACGAAATCCATCGCCGGCGCGCCCGGCGCGGCGAATTCATCCCAGCTCTTCGAGCGCAATCCGTCCACCGGATAGCCATGGGCGGCGAGCGTCTTCAAGGCGAAGGGATTGACGATCCCCTTCGGCTGGCTTCCCGCCGAAAAGGCGCGAAACGCGCCCGCGCTTTCATGCCGCAGGATCGCTTCGGCGAGAATGGAGCGCGCCGTATTGCCGGTGCACAGGAAGAGAACGTTATAAAGGCGGTCGCTCACGCGCATGCTCCTTTCGAGGTCTGGCAGGACGCGAGTTCGTCCAGCAGCGGCGCGCAAAGCTCGGTGCGGCCGGCGCAGCAATCGGTCATCAGGAAAGCGACGAGCGCGCGAAAGCGCGCGAGGTCGGCGCGATAGAGAATGGAGCGGCTGTTGCGCGCGCCCCGCGCCAGCCCTGCGCGCGACAGGATCGCAAGATGCGCGGACATCGTGTTCTGCGGCACGCCCATGGCGCGGGCCAGCTCGCCCGCAGGCGCCCCCTCGGGCTCGCGCCGCACAAGCAGGCGAAAGGTCTCAAGGCGGGTCGGCTGCCCCAGGGCCGCAAGGGCGAGAATGGCTTCGGTCTGATCCATATATCCAGATTACTCGATACAATATGACGGTTTCAAGACGGCGTCTGGCGGGACGGCCAAGCCATGCTAGCATCGGGCGAAAGCGGGGAGGCTCAAGCTTCCCCAAATCCGGGGGGCCTCGATGTCGTTCTTTCTGAAGCCGTTTCAGCCGCGTTTCGCCTGTCTGACCCTCGCGGCGGCGCTCTTTCTGGCCGGCCTCGCCGGGGTCTGGGCCGATCCGGGCTCGCTTGCGGCGCAAGGCGCCCTTGTCGTGGGCGGCGCCTTCACGGCGCTCGGCCTGCACGATTATTTCCAGACCCGCCACGCCATCTTGCGCAATTATCCCATCGCCGCGCATCTGCGCTTCCTGCTCGAAGAGATCCGCCCGGAGATGCGGCAATATTTCTTCGAGGACGAAAAACACGCGATGCCCTTCTCGCGAGACAAGCGCTCCGTCGTCTATCAGCGCGCGAAGGGCGTGCTGGACAAACGGCCCTTCGGCACGAATTACGACGTCTACGCAGACGGCTTCGAATGGCTCACCCATTCGCTCACGCCCGCGCCGACGCCGGATTCGAATTTCCGCCTGCGCATCGGCGGGCGCGAATGCGCCGCCCCCTATGACGCCTCGCTGTTCAACATTTCCGCCATGAGCTTCGGCGCCCTCAGCGCCAACGCCATCCGCGCGCTCAACAAGGGCGCCGCTTTCGGCGGTTTCGCGCATGACACGGGCGAAGGCGGCTTCAGCCCGCATCACCGCGCCGGCGGGGGCGACGTCATCTGGGAGATCGGCTCGGGCTATTTCGGCGCGCGCGACGCGCAAGGCCGCTTCTCGCCGGAGCGTTTCGCGCAAACGGCCGCCGATCCGCAGATCAAGATGGTGGAGCTGAAACTCAATCAGGGCGCCAAGCCCGGCCATGGCGGCGTCTTGCCCGCGCCGAAAGTGACGCAGGAGATCGCGCGCACGCGCGGCGTGCCGATGGGCGTGGATTGCGTGTCGCCGGCCAGCCATTCCGCTTTCTCCACGCCCCTTGAGCTGATGACCCTCATCGGCGAGATGCGCAGGCTCTCGGGCGGCAAGCCTGCGGGATTCAAGCTCTGCATCGGCCATGAATGGGAGTTCCTCGCGATCTGCAAGGCGATGGCGGAAACCGGCGTCTATCCCGATTTCATCGTGGTCGACGGATCGGAAGGCGGCACCGGCGCCGCCCCGCTCGAATTCATGGATCATCTGGGCAAGCCCCTGCGCGAGGGCCTGTCCTTCGTGCATAATGCGCTGATCGGCATCGACGCGCGCGACCGCGTGAAGATCGGCGCGAGCGGCAAGATCGCCTCCGCCTTCGACATGGCGCGCGCCATCGCGCTGGGCGCGGATTGGTGCAACAGCGCGCGCGGCTTCATGTTCGCGCTGGGCTGCATCCAGTCGCAATCCTGCCACACCGACATGTGCCCCACCGGCGTCGCCACGCAGGATCCCGGACGCCAGCGCGCGCTGGTGGTGCCCGACAAGGCGCGCCGCGTCGCGGATTTCCACGCCAACACGCTGCATGCGCTGGCCGAGCTGACCGCCGCCGCCGGACTGAACCATCCCGCGCGGTTCGAGGGCCGCCACGTCACGCGCCGTCTCTCGCCGCATGAAACCGCCACTTATGCGCAAATCTATCCGCGCATCGAGCGGGGCGAATTGCTGCAAGGCGCGCGCGACCCGCGCCTGCGCGACGCATGGAACATGGCGCAGGCGGGCTCCTTCTCGCCCGCCGCTTGAGCGTGAGCGAAGGCGCCCTCTTTCTCCCGCCGCGTTTGCGTTTATGCTCGCCGCGCGAACTGAGAAGGGACGGACGGTCGGGCATGAGCGGCAAGCCGGCGCAGACGCAGACGGACGGCGGAGCGGCGACGCGCGTCGGCGCGGATCTTCGCGCAAAGAGCCGCGCGGATCTTGGCGCAAAGAGCCGCATGCGCCTGCTTGCCGGCGCGACCGCGGCCTGCGCCGCCTTCGCCGCTGCGCCGCAGGCGGCGGCGCAATCGACTTCGCCGCTGCGCTGCTGGGTGGAGAGCGGCCAATTCCTGCTCGACCCGGAGGGGCGCGCCATAGCCTGCAAGGCGCTTTACCCGATCGTCGAGATTCAAAACATCGTCGTGAACGCGGGCGAATGCGCCGAAGGCGCCGCCTGGCTGCGCCGCAAGAAATTGCCGAGCGCGGAACGTTCGATCCTCGGGCGGCGCTACCGCGAGGGCGAGGAATTCCGCTTCTTCGTCGTCGAAGAGAAGCGCGCGCCCGGCGGCTTGCCGAAAGCCTGCGAGGTGCGCGCCTATACGATCAAGGCGAACGACGTCGAATGGATGTGGAAGCGCTAGGCGCGCGTCACTTCAGCCGCTCCCACACCAAGGCGTTCTTGTTGCCCACGGGGCGCAGCACCACGCGATCAGGCCCTTCGAATTCATAGGCGCGCACGTAATCGGGCGTCTTTTCCCAGCCCGGCGACACGCTGCCCAGACGATGATGCACGACCACTTTCTTCGCCTCGTCCACGGTGAACGAGCCGAAATAAGCGGTGTAGCCATGCAGCGCGGCTTTCGCCTCCTCGCCGCTGGGCTGCGCGCCCGCCATGCCCACGGGCGGGCGGTCGGGCTGGATCTGCGCGGCCATCCAGCCGCTTTCATGATAGGTGATGAGGCCCAGCGGATTGGCGCCGCGCTCGGGCCGCACCTTGCCGTCGCTCGTCGTCTCCACGAGCCGCCACGATCCGAATAATTTCTTGGCGTCCTCCCCCCAGACCGGGCGCTGGAACGCCGCCTTGCCGGCTTCTTGCGCGCCGACGGGCGCAGGGGTTGCGATAGCGCTCATGAGGGCGGCTCCAAACAAGGCACCGGCGAATGCGACGCGCGAGACGTGACGGGGGATCCGGCGAGGGAAACGAACATAGGCTTTCATGCGGCGACTCCTGTCGGCGGGCGATGGCGCCCTATCGCGCTTCGCCAAGAACGGCGCGCAATTTCTCTTTCACGTCCGCAGGCGCATTGGCGATGAGGTCGAGCATGCGCAGCGCCTCTTCGGGGCCTACGGGACTCACCTCCACGCGCAATTTCTTCGCGTCCTCGACGAATTCGGGATCATTGGCGGCCGCCATGAAGGCGGTCTGCAGGATTTTCGCGACCGGCGCGGGCACGTCGGGCGGACCGACGAAGGGCCGCGCCAGCATGTAGGGAATCTCCGAGGCCGCCACCAGAACGCGCGAGGCTTCGTCCTTCGCCATTTCCTGCGCGGTCGGCACGTCGGGGAACATGGGATGGCGCGTGGTGCGCGCGAATTGCAGAATGGGCGCGACGATCGACTCCTTGTCGAACCAATAGGGCCGCGACGCGCTGATGGCGGAAATGCCCACGAAACGCCCATGAATCTCGCCCCGCTCGATAGCGGGATTCAGCGCGTTGCTGTCGGGATAGCCCGAGATCATCTTGATGCGCGCGCCCAAAGCCTCGCGCACCACGAGGATCACGTCGGAGCTGGTGGAGCCTTCGGCCGAACTGCCGAGAATCAATTCAGGCCCGCCGGGGCGGATGATGTCCTCGATGCGCTTGGCCGGCGCGTCCTTGCGCACCCACAGGAGATTGGCGTCCTCGCGCACGCTGCTGGGCGAGCCGAGCCAGGTGAACTTGCGCGCGTCGAACATGACGTTCTTATTGTCGCCGAGCACGCCCATCATCGGCATGTTGCGCGAAATCGTGGCGAGCGCCGTGCCGTCGCGCGGCGCGTTGTTGTAGATGTAATTGGCGGCGCGCAGCGAGCCCGCGCCCGGCATGTTCTGCGCCACCATGCCCGGCTCGCCGGGAATCTTGCGGCCCATATGGCGGGCGAGCAGGCGGGCGTAAACGTCATAGCCGCCGCCCGGCCCATAGCCGATGGTCAGCGTGATCTGCTTGCCCTTGTAAAAATCCGCCGCAGCGTCGGCGCGCGCGGCCTGCGGGCCGGCGACGACGGCCGCCAGAAGCGCGGCGGCGCCCAAACGCATGTGACGCATGCGATCCTCCCCAAGGGTTCGTTGCGGCCATTCTGTCCGCCCGCGCCGGGGCCCGCAAGGCTTATCTGCGTTCCGCTGGACGAGCCGGGGGCGCGACAAGGTCAGGCGCGAACGACGTTGCGCGGCGCGCCGCGCGCGAAGGCCCGCACATTCTCCGCCGTCGCCTCCACGATGCGCGCCATGGCGTCGGCGGTGTTGTAGGCGATATGGGGCGTCACCACCACATTGGGCATTTGCAGCAGCACATGGCTTGCGAGCAGGCCGCGCAGGTCGGCCGCATGGGCCTGCGCGGCTTCGCCTGCGCGAAAAATCTCCGCCTCGTCGCGCAACAGGGGCTCGTTGGGCAAAACGTCGAGCCCCGCGCCGCGCAACCGGCCCGCGTTGAGCGCATCCGTCAGCGCGCTCACGTCCACGAGATCGCCCCTCGCCGTATTGATGAGCACCGCGCCCGGTTTCATGCGCGCCAATTGCGCGCGCCCGATCATGCCGCGCGTGGACTCCCCGCCCGGCGCATGCAGGCTCACCACATCGGCGCGCGCCAGCAGGTC
>CAIXDD010000365.1 GCA_903918155.1 uncultured Hyphomicrobiales bacterium | reverse complement strand
GGGCGCCGAACCGGCTTGCGCGGGTCTGGCTTGCGTCCAAGGCTTATTTGACCGGTCGGGCGGAAAATTCTAAAACTCGCCTGTTCAATCTGCCGCCCGCGAGGCGGCAGTTTGATTTTTGGCCTTCGCTTTCCGCCGCTCCCGTTTCGCTCAAGCCCGTGCTCCGCCATGCCCGAGACGCCCGCCAGCTCCCCTTCGTCCCTCCTGCCGACCTATGCGCGCGCGGACGTCGCCTTCGTGCGCGGCGACGGCGTCTGGCTCGAGGCGGAGGACGGCTCGCGCTATCTTGATTTCGGCGCCGGCATCGCCGTGCTCGCGCTGGGCCATTCCCATCCCAAACTGGTCGAGGCGCTGATCGAGCAGGGCCGCAAGCTCTGGCACGTCTCCAATCTCTTCCGCATCCCGGAGGCCGAGGCGCTGGGCCGCAAGCTCGCGGACGCCACTTTCGCGGATTACGTCTTCTTCACCAATTCGGGCGCCGAGGCGCTGGAAGGCGCCATCAAGACCGCGCGCAAATATCACGCGTCCAACGGCCAGCCCGAACGTTTCCACCTCATCACTTTCGAGGGCGCGTTCCACGGCCGCACGCTGGCCACGATCGCCGCCGGCGGCAATCCGAAATATATCGAAGGCTTCGGCCCCAAGGCGGCGGGGTTCGACCAGGTTCCCTTCGGCGATCTCGAAGCGGCGGAGAAGGCCGTCGGCCCGCAGACGGCCGGCGTCCTCGTGGAGCCGATCCAGGGCGAGGGCGGCATTCGCGTGCCCGATCCCGCCTTCCTGCGCGGCCTGCGCGACCTGTGCGACCGCCACGGCCTGCTGCTCGTGCTCGACGAAGTGCAATGCGGCATGGGCCGCACGGGCAAATTATTCGCCCATGAGCTGGTGGGCGTGAAGCCCGACGTGATGGCGGTGGCCAAGGGCATCGGCGGCGGCTTTCCGCTGGGCGCCTTCCTGTGCACGCGCGAGGCGGGCAAGGGCATGGCCGTCGGCTCCCACGGCACGACCTATGGCGGCAATCCGCTGGCGACCGCCGTCGGCGGCGCCGCGCTCGATCTCATTCTCGCGCCGGGCTTTCTCGACCGCGTGGCCCAGACGGGCCTGAAGCTGAAGCAAAAGCTCGCCGCCCTCATGGATCGGCGCCCGTCGATCATCGCGCAGGTGCGCGGCGAAGGCCTGATGCTGGGCCTGCGCCTGCATGCGCCCAACGGCGATTTCGCCGTCGCGGCGCGCGCGCAGCATCTGCTGGTGATCCCCGCCGGCGACAATGTCGTGCGCCTTCTGCCCCCGCTCACCATCAGCGACGCGGAGATCGACGAGGCGCTCGAGCGGCTCGACAGGACATGCGCCGCCCTCGAGGCCGCGCAGAAGACGCAGGCTGGAGCCTCCGCATGACCGCCCCTTCCGGCCTCCGCCATTTTCTCGACCTGACGGATGTGGACGTTTGCGACCTGCGCGCGATCCTTGAAGCCTCCAAGCGCATCAAGGCGCGGCGGCGCAAGGGCGTGCGCTCGGACCTGCGCCCGCTCGAAGGCAAGGTTCTGGCGATGATCTTCGACAAGCCCTCCACCCGCACGCGCGTCTCCTTCGACGTGGGCGTGCGGGAGCTGGGCGGCGACACGATCATGCTCACGGGCGCGGAAATGCAGCTGGGCCGCGGCGAGACCATCGCCGACACCGCCCGCGTTCTCTCGCGTTTCGTCGACGGCGTCATGATCCGCATTCTCGACCATGAGGAATTGCGCGAACTGGCCGCCAATGCGAGCGTGCCCGTGGTCAACGGCCTCACCAAGCGCAGCCATCCCTGCCAGATCATGGCGGATCTGATGACCTTCGAGGAGCATCGCGGCGCCATCAAGGGCCGCACCATCGCCTGGACGGGCGACAGCAACAATGTGCTGGCGAGCTGGATCCATGCGGCGGAGCGCTTCGAATTCTCCATGCGCGTGGCGACGCCGGCGGAGCTGGCTCCCGGCGCCGCGATCGTCGATTGGGCGGCGCGCACGGGCGTGGACCTCACGCTCACCACCGATCCTTTCGAGGCGGTCGCCGGCGCCGACGCCGTCGTCACCGATTGCTGGGTGTCCATGGGCGACGAAGAAGAGGCGCGCCGGCGCCACAATCTGCTCGCGCCGTTTCAGGTGAACGCGAAACTCATGGGCGCGGCCGCGCGCGACGCCTTGTTCATGCATTGCCTGCCCGCCCATCGCGGCGAGGAAGTGACGGACGAGGTGATGGACGGGCGCCATTCCGTCGTGTTCGACGAGGCGGAGAACCGGCTGCACGCGCAAAAGGGCGTGCTGTGCTGGGCCATAGCGCCGGAGGCGTTCGCCTCTTTGTAATTCGCGCCGCCCGCCGGGCGCGCCGCCGTTTGGATCGAGACCGATGACAGACCATGCGCAAGCCTCGCGGCCGGTGTCCGACGCCGGCGGCGACGACACCGTGATCCCTTTCGCGGTCATTCCGCTCGACGTGCGCGGCCGGCTCGTGCGGCTGGGGCCCGCGCTCGACGTGCTGCTCGCCAATCATGCTTATCCCGCCCCCGTCGCCCGCGTGGTGGGCGAGGCCGCGGCGTTGACGGCGCTTCTGGGAACCTCGCTGAAATTCGAGGGCCGCTTTCAATTGCAGACGCGCGGCGACGGCGTGATCGACATGCTCGTCGTGGATTTCGACGCGCCCGACCGGCTGCGCGCCTTCGCTCGTTTCGACGAGGCGCGCCTGGCGCAGGCGCAGGCCGCAGGCGCGGTGAGCGCGGCCGACCTTCTGGGCAAGGGCCATCTCGCCTTCACCATCGACCAGGGCGCCGACATGTCGCGCTATCAGGGCGTGGTCGCCTTGCAGGGTCAGGGGCTGGAGGCGGCGGCGCATGAATATTTCCTGCGCTCCGAGCAAATTCCCACGCTCGTGCGGCTTGCGGTCGCGGAGCTGGTGACGGGGGGAGCGGGCGTGCGGCGCTGGCGGGCGGGCGGGCTCATCGTCCATTTTCTGCCGGACTCGCCCGAGCGCCGCCGCATGGCCGATCTCGATCCCGGCGACGCGCCGGCGGGCGCGGCCGCGGCCGAATTCGCCGAAGACGACGCCTGGTTGGAGGCGCGCGCGCTCGCGGGCACGATCGAGGATCATGAGCTTGTCGATCCCGCGCTCTCCAGCGAGCGGCTGCTCTACCGCCTCTTCCACGAGCGCGGGGTGACGGTGTTCGAATCCGGCCCCCTGCGCCATGCCTGCCGCTGTTCGCAGGAGGGGGTGGAGCGCATGCTGAAGGGCTTTTCCGCGCAGGACCGCCGCGACATGGTGGGCGAGAACGGCCGCATCGGGGTGACTTGCGAATTCTGCGGCGTCTCGCGGGAGTTCGACCCCGCCGACGTGGCCGGCGACTAGCAGGCGCAGGGGATCGCCGGCTCCGCCGGGCCCCTACCCAAACGGGTTCGCCTCCCTTATGGTGCGCCCGATCCGATGAAGGGTTTCGACATGGCCGCCGATCATTCCACGCCGCATTTCCACAACCAGCCGGGCGCGCCCGTCGTGCGCGTGGGCGTGCGGGAGTTCATGTGCATCGGCGCGCTGCCGCCGTTCGACCATCCGCATATCTTCATCGACATGGGGTCGGACACGGAGACGATCTGCCCTTATTGCTCGACCCGCTATTCCTTCGATGCATCGCTGGGCGCGCACGCCTCGCCCGCCGAATGCGAATGGACGGCGCCGGCCGCCGCCTGAGCGGGCGGGAGCGCGCGTGAGCGAACCTCTTCACGTCATCATTTCCGGCGCCGGCGTCGGCGGTCTCGCGGCGGCCCTTGGCCTTGCGCGCGCGGGCCTGCGCGTCACGGTGCTCGAGCGCGCGCCCATTCTCGACGAAGTGGGCGCCGGCATCCAGCTGTCGCCCAACGCCACGCGCATCCTGCGCGCGTTCGGCGCGCTCGACGCCTGCCTTCCTCATGCGCTGGCGCCTGAGGGCTTGCGCGTGCGCGGCGGACGCAGCGGCGCGCTGCTCATGCGCATGCCGCTGGGCGCGCTCGCCGACGCGCGCTGGGGCGCGCCCCATCTCGTGCTCCATCGCGCCGATCTGCAACGCGTCTTGCTCGCCTCCTGCCGCGCCGCCGGCGTGGATCTGCGCACCGATTGCGAGACGCTGGGTTTCGCCATTCTGCCTGACGGTGTGGAGGCGGGCGCGCGGATGGGAGGCGCAGGCTCGCGCGGCGATCATGTGCGGCTGCGCGGCGATCTTCTGGTGGCGGCCGACGGCTTGCGCTCCCCATTGCGCGAACGTCTCGGCCTGGGCCTGTCCGACCGGCCGATCTATTCGGGCCGCACCGCCTGGCGCGCGCTTGTGCCGGGGGCGAAGGCGCCTGCGGACGCGCTGCTGACGGAGACCAATCTGTGGCTGGGGCCGCGCGCCCATCTCGTGCATTACCCGTTGCGCGGCGGCGATCTCGTGAACATGGTCGCGGTCATCGAGGATGATTGGCGCGACGACGAACGCGCCGATCCTTGGCGCGCGGGCGAAACCGATCCGCGCGCGCTGCACGCCGCGCTCTCCGGCTGGCGTCGGCTGGCGCGCGATCTCGTCGCGCTGGCGCCGTCCTGGCGGCGCTGGCCCCTGTTCGAGCGCGCGCCGGCGCCGCGCTGGAGCCTCGACGGCCGCGTGGTCCTTCTGGGCGATTCCGCCCATCCGATCCTGCCGTTTCTCGCGCAGGGCTCCGCGCTCGCCATCGAGGACGCGGCGGCGCTCGCGCGCGCGCTTGGCGGCTGCGGCGGGGATGTCGCCGCCGCGTTGCGCGCCTATGAGGCCGAGCGTCTGCCGCGCGCAAGCGACGTGGCGGTCGCCTCGCGCAGGCAGGGCGCGATCTATCACATGTCAGGCCCCTTCGCGCTGGCGCGCGACATGGTGATGCGCGGCCTCTCAAGCGAAGCGATGATGAGCCGCATGGACTGGATCTATGGCTACGCCGATGGTCAGGGGCGCCGCCGCTGCCTCCTGCCGTGAGGCGCGGGCGCTTGTGCGCGCTCGCCGCCCCGGCTAATGCTCAGGCGTCGCGGACGTGGCGGAACTGGTAGACGCAAGGGACTTAAAATCCCTCGGGGCTTCCCGTGCGGGTTCGATCCCCGCCGTCCGCACCATAAAGGGAAACGCAGATCATGGGCCTCGAGCTTTGGGAATACGCGCTCATCGCCGCAGGCGCCGTCTGGGGCGCATGGCTTTTCCGCAACAAGAAGAAATAGGCGCGCCGCAGCGCTTTCCGCGCTTGGGGCGGAGCCTTCGCGCGCGGGCGCCCCGGCGTCAAACAATGGGCGCATTGCCCGTCCAGTCTGCCCGTCCCTTCGCCCGATGGGGGCGGGAGCGCAGGCGGGAGCGCAGGCGGGAGCGCAGGCGGGAGCGATCGTGTCGCAGATCAATGTCGAACCATCGCGCGCCCGCGCGCCGCAGCGCTTCGACGCGCGTCCGCGCGAGGCGGCGATTCCGGTTCTGCCCGTCAGATGCACGCAACGTGCGAAGGTCTTCTATGCGCGGCTGGGCTTCCGGCCGGCGGCGGAGGGCGAGGGGACGGATTATCTCGTGCTGCGCGCGGGCGCGGTGGAGCTGCATTTCTTTCGCTGGCCTGACCTTGAGCCCGCGCGCTCCAGCGCGCTCGCCCATATCAGCGTGCGCGACGCCGACGCCTTGTGGCGCGTGTGGTCGCGGCTTGGCGTTCCCGCTGAGGGCTTTCCGCGTCTGACCGCGCCTGTGGACACGCCCTGGGGCGTGCGGCGCTTCGCGCTGGTGGACCCCGACGGCAACGGCCTGAGCTGGGAGGCGGCGCGCGGGCCGGGCGGCTGAGGCTTGCGCTGGCGCAAGAGCACTGGCGCAAGACGCTTGCGCGGGGGCGTGCTAGGCTGCGCGCATGTCTTCGCCTGACCTGACCGCGCGTCGCGCGCTGCTTTTGCTCCTCGTCATCGCCCTTGCGGCCGGCGCCCTCCTGTGGCGCTGGACCGGCGGCTTCGCGACGGAGATCAAGATCGCGACCGCGCAACGCGGATCCGCCGCCGAGATCGTCTATGCGACCGGGGCGGTGGAGCCGCTGCGGTGGGCGAAGGTGGTCTCCCTGCAGCGCAAGCGCATCGTGTATCTGTGCGAATGCGAGGGCAAGAGCGTGAAGGCGGGCGACGTGCTCGCCCGGCTCGACGATTCCCAGGAGCGCGCGGCGCTTGCGGAGCTGGAGGCGCGCCGCGCGCGTCTGGCCTCCGACGTGCGGCGCATCGAAGGCCTCGTCGCGCGCGCCGCTGCGCCGCAGACGCAACTCGACCAGACCGAGACTCTCCTGCGCGAATTCGAGGCGCGCCTCGAGGCGCAGAAGGAGCGCATCGACGATCTCGTCCTGCGCGCGCCCATGGGCGGGATCGTGCTGCGGCGCGACGGCGAAGTGGGCGAGATCGCGGGCACCGGCGCAAGCGACGTCTTGTTCTGGGTGGGTCAGCCAAAGCCCTTGCGCATCGTCTCCGACGTGAACGAGGAAGACGTGCCGCGCGTCAAGATCGGCCAGAAGGCCTTGTTGCGCGCGGAAGGCTACAGAACGCAAACTCTTGCGGCGCAGGTCTCCGAGATCACGCCCAAGGGCGATCCCGCCACCAAGACCTTCCGCGTCTATCTCGACCTGCCGGAGGATTCGCCGCTGATGATCGGCATGAGCGTGGAGGCCAATGTCGTCACACGCGAGAAGGCCGACGCGCTGCTCCTGCCCGCCGAGGCGGTGCTGGACGGCGCCGTCTTCGTGGTGGAGGACGGGCGGCTCGCGCGCCGGCCCGTGCGCATCGGCCTGCGCGGCGTGCGCATGGTGGAGATCGAGGACGGCGTGCAAGAGGGCGAACGCGTGGCGAGCCCCGCCAAGACGGGCTGGCGCACAGGCATGCGCGTGCGCGTCGACGCCGCGTCGGCGCCGTGAGCCTCGTCCTCTCCATCGCGCTCACCCATGTGCGCGCCCGCGCGCGCCAGACGCTTGTGGGCGTGATCGGCGTGGCGACCGGCGTCGGCTTTTCGGTGATGATGGCGGCGCTGATGGAAGGCTCGCAGCGCGACTTCGTCACCCAGCTCGTCGATGCGCTGCCCCATGTCTCCGTCACCGATCAAAGGCGCGAGCCGCCGCGCCAGCCCGCCGAGGGCCTCTTCGACATGGTCGAGATCCGCGGCCTCTCCACGCCCGCCACGCGGCCCGGCATCAAGAATCCCTACGCCATCATGGCCTCCATCGAAGCCTGGTCGCCGGGCGCGGTCGCGCCTTCGGTGCAGTCCAAGGCGGTGCTGCGCTTTGCGGGCCGCGACACGGCGGCGAGCGTGATCGGCGTCGATCCGCGCCGCGAGATCGGCGTCTCCAAACTCGCGACCCATATCGTGAAAGGCTCGCTCGACGATCTCTACAAGACGTCGAACGCGATCATTCTGGGCGACGGGCTGGCGCGCAAGATCGGCGCGCGCGTGGGAAATTCCATCACGCTCGTGGGCGGGGCGGGGCGCACGCTGTCGGCTAATGTGGTCGCGCTCTCCCATTCCGGCGTGAACCAGATCGACGAGCAGCAATCCTACACGCTCATCAAGACCGCGCAGATTCTTGCGGGCCAGACCGGGCTTGTGAACGAGATCCGCATCAAGACGCTCGATGCGATGGACGCGCGCGACGTGGCCGCGCGCGTGGAGCGCGAAACGGGCTACAAGTCGGTCTCCTGGCTCGAAGCCAACGAGGATCTGCTCTCCGCCTTCCAGATCCGCAATTTCATCATGTTCGCGGTCGTGGGCGCCATTCTTCTGGTGGCGTCCTTCGGCACCTACAACATCATCTCCACCATCACGCATGAGAAGACGCGCGACATCGCCATCATGAAATCGATCGGCCTGCCCGCCCGCATCGTGCGCCGCATTTTCGTGCTGGAGGGCCTGATCATCGGCGCGCTCGGCCTGCTCGCAGGCTGGCTTCTGGGCTTCGTCCTGTCGTGGGCGATGGGACAGATCGAGTTCAAATCGCCCTTCATGGACGCCACGCGCCTGCCGATCCTCTATTCGCCGCTGCACTACGTCATCGCCGGCGCGGTGGCGCTGGCCGCATCCGCCGTCGCGGGTTATTTTCCCGCCCGCAAGGCCGCCTCCGTGCAGCCGGTGGACATCATCCGGGGCGCGTCGTGACGCCGCTTCTGGAGGCGCGCGGCGTCACCCGCGTGATCGGGGGCGAACAGCCCACGACGCTGGTGGCGGGCGTGGATTTCGCCGTGGCGCCGGGCGAATTCGTCGCGATCACCGGCCCGTCGGGCTCGGGCAAATCCTCGCTGCTCTACCTGCTGGGCCTGCTGGACACGCCCACCGCCGGCGAAGTTCTGGTGAACGGGCGCACCACCAAAGGGCTCGATGAGGAAGCCCGCGCGCGGCTGCGGCTTTCGCAACTGGGATTCGTGTTCCAATTCCATTTCCTGCTGCCCGAATTCTCCGCGCTGGAGAATGTGGCCCTGCCCATGCGCGCGCTGGGCCGGCTCGACGACGCGCAGATGCGCCGGCGCAGTTTCGACATTCTGTCCTCGCTTGGCCTCGCCGACCACGCCCACAAGCGGCCGGACCAGATGTCGGGCGGCCAGCGCCAGCGCGTGGCCATCGCCCGCGCGCTCGCCAATGAGCCTCTGGTGATCCTCGCCGACGAGCCCACGGGAAACCTCGACACCCAGTCAAGCGCGCAGGTTCTCTCCATCATGCGCGGCCTCGTGGGCGAGACGCCGGCGGCCGGCCGCAAGGCGGTGGTCATCGTCACCCATGATCTCGATCTCGCCGCCAGGGCCGACCGGCGCGTGCATATCGTCGACGGCAAGATCGCCGCCTTCGAGAGCGCTGCGCGCTAGAGGGCGCCGATGCGCAGCACCGGCTTGACGCTCGCCCCGCTTTCGCTGTCGTGGAAGGCTTTCGCGATGTCGGCGAAGGGATAGAAGGTCACCAGCTTGTCGAAGGGAAAGCGCCCGTCCATGAAGAAATCGACGAGCTGGGGAATGAACACGTCCGGGTTGCTGTCGCCCTCGATGATGCCGCGCACCTTGCGGCCGGGCAGCAGATGGCGCACGGAGAGAGACATTTCCGCCCCGTCCCAGGGACTCGTCACGAAGCCGCATTCCCCGCGCGGCGCCAGAACCGCGAGAGCCTGCCGCATCACCGGCAGGGCGCCGGTCGTGTCGAGCGCGTAATCCACGCCGCCGGGCGCGGCGCGCAGCACGTCTTCGCCCACGGGCTCCGCGCCGGCCGCGATGCCCACGTCCGCGCCCAATTCAAGCGCCAGCGCCAGGCGCGCGGGATGGCGGTCGATCGCGACGATGCGTCCGGCGCCGGCGAGCCTTGCGGCCATGACCGCCGACAAGCCCAGCGCGCCTGCGCCGAATACGGCGAGCGAGGCGCCGGGCCGCAGGCGGAAGTCGTTGAGGATGGCGCCGGCGCCCGTCTGCACGCCGCAGCCCAGCGGGCCGAGCAGGTCGAGCGGAGCGTCCTTGCGCACTTTCACCACATTGCGCTCGCGCGCGATGGCGTGGCTTGCGAACGAGGATTGCGAGAAGAAATCGCCGTGCACGGCCGCGCCCGCCTCGTCCGTCAGGTAATGCGAGCCGTCCGCGCGCGTGCAGGCGAAGGTCAGGGGCGCCTGACTCCAGCAATAGGCCGGATGCGCCTCCTGACAGGAGCGGCAATGGCCGCAGGAGCCGAAGGTGAGCACCACATGGTCGCCCGCCGCCACTTTCGCGACGCCCGCGCCCACGGCCTGCACCACGCCCGCCCCTTCATGGCCCAGCACGACGGGGCGCGGCACGGGCGAGCCGGCGGAGCCCGATTTCATGTCGGTGTGGCAGACGCCGGTCGCCACGATGCGCACGAGAACCTCGCCGGGGCCGGGCCCTTGCAGGTCCAGCGTCTCGATCTTCGGCTGAAGCAGGTCATCGCGGAAAACGGCGGCTTGGATCTTCATGGGCGTCCTCTCTGCGCCCGCACCATAGGGGGCCGCGCGCAAGCGTCAATGCAAGCTCTGGCGCAAGCCCTTGCAAAAGCCCTTGCGCAAGCTCTTGTGCAAGCTCTGGCGCAACTTCGCGCGCGCGGCCGCGTTAAGGGCTTGTGACGCTCTCGCCCCGCCTGCCCGCCCCCATCGCCGATTATGCGCTAATCGGCGATTGCGAAACCGCCGCGCTCATTTCGCGCGAGGGGTCGATCGACTGGCTATGCTGGCCGCGCTTCGACAGCCCGGCCTGTTTCGCCGCGCTTCTGGGCGATTCCGGCAACGGCCGCTTCCTCCTGCGGCCCACCAGCGCGCAGGCGCGCGCGACGCGCACTTATCTCGACGGCGCGCTGGCGCTCAAGACCCATTGGACGACGCCGGACGGCGAGGCCGAAGTCATCGACTTCATGCCCTTGCGCGATTCCAAATCGGATCTGATCCGCATCGTGCGGGGCTTGCGCGGCGCGGTGCCCTTTTGCGCGGAGCTTGTTCTGCGGTTCGATTATGGGCGCTCGATCCCCTGGATCAATCGGCTGGAGGACGGCGCGCTGCGCGCCATCGCCGGGCCTGATTGCGTGGTCCTGCGCGCGCCGGCGCGGCTTGAGCCGCATGGCTTCACCCATTGCGGCGAGCTGGTCGTGCATGCGGGCGAGGAGGTCGCATTCCAGCTCGCCTGGGCGCCCTCGCATCTGCCGCCGCCCGCTTTCGAGCCCCCGCGCCCCGCGCTCGACCAGACGCTGGCGTGGTGGCGCGCGTGGAGCGGACGGTGCCGCGCGGCGGGTCCCTATACGGAGCTTGTGCGCCGCTCGCTCATCACGCTCAAGGCGCTCACCTATGCGCCCACGGGCGGCATCGTCGCCGCGCCCACCGCCTCCCTGCCCGAAGATCCCGGCGGCGAGCGCAATTGGGATTATCGCTATTGCTGGCTGCGCGACGCCACTTTCACCCTGCTCGCGCTGATGAACGCGGGCTATTACGAGGAAGCCGCCGCCTGGCGCGACTGGCTGTTCCGCGCCGCCGCCGGCGATCCCGCGCAGGCGCAGATCATGTACGGGCTTGCGGGCGAACGCCGCCTGCCGGAATGGAGCGCGCCCTGGCTGGCGGGCTATGGGGGCGCGCGGCCCGTGCGAATCGGCAATGCGGCGAGCGCGCAATTGCAGCTCGACGTGTTCGGCGAGGTGATGGACTGCCTGTTTCAGGCGCGCTGCGGCGGCCTGCCCGCCCATGGCGTGGACTGGAGCCTGCAGCACGCCTTGCTCCATCGCCTCGACGCGGTGTGGCGCGAGCCCGACGCCGGCATCTGGGAGGTGCGCGGGCCGCTGCGGCATTTCACGTCCTCCAAGGCGCTTGTCTGGGCGGCTTACGACCGCGCGGTGAAAGCGGTGGAGCGGTTCGGCGTGCGCGGCGATCTCGCGCATCTGCGCGCCCAGCGCGAGGCGGTGCGCGCCGACATTCTCGCCCATGGCTTCGACGAGCGGCTCGGCGCCTTCGTGCAGGCCTATGGCGGACGCGCGCTCGACGCCAGCGTGCTGCTGCTGCCGCTGGTCGGCTTCATCGACGCCCACGATCCGCGCATGCGCGCGACCGTGGCGGCCATCGAGCGCGGGCTCATGCGCGACGGCCTCGTGCTGCGGTATGACACGGGGGCCACCGACGACGGATTGCGGGGCGGGGAGGGCGCTTTCCTGCCCTGCTCCTTCTGGCTCGCCGACAATTACATTCTCGCCGGGCGCCTGGGCGAGGCGCGCGCGCTGTTCGAGCGGCTGGCGGGCCTGGCCTGCAACGACGTGGGCCTGATGTCGGAGGAATTCGATGTCCGCGGGGGCAGGTTCCTCGGCAATTTCCCGCAAGCCCTGTCCCATATCGCGCTGGTGAACACGGCCTTCAATCTCGCCCGCCACGACAAGCCCGCCGAACAGCGCGCCCAGGCCCGCGCGCCCGCGCCCGCCGCGCAACCGGCGCCGCCCGGCCCGATCCTCCCGGCCGGGCTCAAGCCATAGGCTTGCATGCGTCGAGCGGAGGCGGGGCCTTGCAGGCTGCGCGCGCCGCCCCCACCTGAGGGCCGGCGCGGGCGTCACGCCCCGCGAGCCTTGGCGCCGCCCCGCCGATCCCGGGGGGCTCCGCCCTTGACTCGCAGGAGGGGCGTGCCTATCTCGCCTCTCGTGGCACTCTCCATCGGGGAGTGCTAACAATGGTTAACCCCGAATGGGGGCCTCGAGGCCGGCTGACGGCCGCCTCCGGGTCCGCCAATTACAGGAAACGAGCCCATGAAGTTTCGTCCCCTGCATGACCGCGTGGTCGTCAAGCGCCTCGAAGGCGAAGAGAAGACCAAGGGCGGCATCATCATCCCCGATTCCGCGAAGGAAAAGCCCCAGGAAGGCGAAGTCGTCGCCGTGGGCGCCGGCGCGCGCGACGAGGCCGGCAAGCTCGTGCCGCTCGACGTGAAGGCCGGCGACCGCATCCTCTTCGGGAAGTGGTCGGGCACGGAAGTGAAGATCGACGGTCAGGAGCTCCTGATCATGAAGGAAAGCGACATCATGGGCGTCGTCGGCTGAGCCGCGCCCCGCAAGCTTTCCACTGAAGTCATTCCAGGAGATTGAAACATGGCAGCCAAAGACGTTCGTTTTTCGTCTGACGCCCGCGACAAGATGCTGCGCGGCGTTGACATTCTCGCCAACGCGGTCAAGGTGACGCTCGGCCCGAAGGGCCGCAACGTCGTGATCGACAAGGCCTTCGGCGCTCCCCACATCACCAAGGACGGCGTGACCGTCGCCAAGGAGATCGAGCTCGAGGACAAGTTCGAGAACATGGGCGCGCAGATGGTGAAAGAAGTCGCCTCGAAAACCGCTGACGAAGCGGGCGACGGCACCACCACCGCGACCGTGTTGGCTCAATGCATCGTGCGCGAAGGCT
>CAIXDD010000364.1 GCA_903918155.1 uncultured Hyphomicrobiales bacterium | reverse complement strand
CTGAGGCACTGCGTCTGAGCGCAAATAATGACTAAGTGCTTGAAAAATATGGCGCGCCCGAAAGGATTCGAACCTCTGACCCCCAGATTCGTAGTCTGGTGCTCTATCCAGCTGAGCTACGGGCGCGCTGTGGAGCGGGCATAAGCCGCGTTCCCGCCGGCGAAGCCGGCTGGCGGATCGTGTAGCGGCTTCCGCCGTCCAATGCAACCGCCGCAGCCCATTTTTCCGCAAGCCCGCGTCGCTTACGCGCCGCCGCGCAGCGCGGCGAGGAAGGCTGCGAGATCATCCGTCACGAAATCGACGTGGGGCGGGCGTTCGCGCGCCGTCTCCCAGGGGTCGCGGTGGTCGCGCGCGCCCTCGGCGGGCACGACCAGCGTCGTCACCATGCCCCGCGCATGCGGCGCCAGCAGGTTGCGGGGGATGTCCTCGAACATAGCGGCGCGGGCGGGGTCCACGCCATGCCGGTCGAAAAAGGCCTCATAAGCGTCCGGGTGCGGCTTGGGCAGAAGATTTGCCGCCACGATGTCGAACACGTCTTCGAACAGATCGGCGAGGCCCAGCTGCTCGCAGGTGCGCAGCGCATGGTCGCGCGTGCCATTGGTGAGGATGAGCCTGCGGCCCGGCAGCGCCGCGACGGCGGCCGCAAGCCCCGCGTCGGGCGCCAGCGAGGAGCGGTCGATGTCATGGACGAAATCGAGAAAGGGCGCGGGATCGAGGCCGTATTCGTCGACCAGCCCTTTCAGCGTCGTGCCGTGGCGCAGGTAATAATATTTCTGCAGCGCGCGGGTGGAGAGCCCATCCAGCCCGAACAAATGGCACATATAGACCGTCATGCGGTCGTCGATCTTCGGCCACAGGTCGCTGTGGGGCGGATAGAGCGTGTTGTCGAGGTCGAAGACCCATGTCTCCACATGGGCGAAACGTTGCGCAGCCGCGCCGACGCCTGGCGCGGCGGCCAGATGGGGCCCAAGCCGGGGGCCTGTCGGCGCGCCCATCAGCGGGTGATGAGCGTGCCGGCGCCGCCGTCGGTGAGCAGCTCCACAAGCACGGCGTGCGGCGTCTTCCCGTCGAGGATGACGACGCCCTCCACGCCCTGCTCCAGCGCGTAGATGCAGGTCTCCACTTTCGGGATCATGCCGCCGGTGATCGTGCCGTCGGCGATGAGATCGCGGATCTGGGCGACCGAAAGCTCCTTGATGAGCTGCTTGTTCTTGTCGAGCACGCCGGGCACGTCGGTCAGGAACAGCAGCCGCTTCGCCTTCAGCGCGCCGGCGATGGCGCCGGCGAACGTGTCGGCGTTCACATTATAGGTCTCGCCGTCCGGGCCCTGCGCCACAGGCGCCAGAACGGGGATCAGCTCGCGGCCGAGCACCTGGTCGAGCACCGTCGTGTCGACGGATTTCGGCTCGCCCACGAAGCCCAGGTCCACGATGCTTTCGATATGCGAGTCGGGATCGACGACCGAGCGCGTCACCTTTTCGGCGAGGACCATATTGCCGTCCTTGCCGCACAGGCCGATGGCGCGTCCGCCCTCATTATTGATGAAGCCCACGATCTGCTTGTTGATGGAGCCCGCGAGCACCATCTCCACGATCTCCACCGTCGCCTTGTCGGTGATGCGCAGGCCGGCGGCGAATTCGGACTTGATGCCGAGCTTGGACAGCATGGCGCCGATCTGCGGCCCGCCGCCATGGACGACCACGGGATTCACGCCCGATTGCTCCAGCAGCACCATGTCGCGGGCGAATTCACGCGCCACCGCCTCGTCGCCCATGGCGTGGCCGCCATATTTCACCACGACGATGGCGTCGTCGTAGCGCAGCATGTGCGGCAACGCCTGCATCAGAATGGCGGCTTGTTCCTGCGGATCGACCTGGTGAGTCATGGGCTCTTTCCCTGGGGCGCGGCAGTCATAATGCGCCCGGCGCGCAAGCTCAATGGGGCGCGCGGGGCGACGGCCGCGCTCACGCGGGCGAAACGGGCGCGCGCTGGTCGAGCTTGCCGATGTCGGCGAGCAGGCGCGCCACCTCGGTGCGCAGATCCTCCACGCCCACGCCCTCGCGGGAGGAGGTGAACAGGACCTGCGGAAAGGCCGCCGGGCGACGGCTGAGCGCCTTCAGGGTCGCCTCGATGCGCGCCTCGATTTCGGAATTCTTCACTTCGTCCCGCTTGGTCAGCACGATCTGATAGGAGACCGCGGAGCGGTCGAGCAGGTCGAACATCTGCGAATCCACGTCCTTCAGGCCGTGGCGCCCGTCGATCAGCACGAAGACGCGCGCAAGGCTCGCGCGGCCGCGCAGATAGGATTCCATCAGCGTCGTCCAGGCGGAGATCTTCTCCTTGGAGGCGGCTGCATATCCATAGCCGGGCATGTCGACGAGGCGCAGGCGCTCCGCGCCCGGCGGGCCGCCGAGCGCGAAGAAATTGAGCTGCTGGGTGCGGCCGGGCGTGTGCGAGGTCCGCGCCAGCGTCTTGCGGCCCGTCAGCGCGTTGAGCAGCGACGACTTGCCGACGTTGGAGCGGCCCGCGAAAGCGATCTCCGGCGGGGCTTCCGGGGGCAAGCCGTCGATCTTGGCCGCCGCCCAGATGAATTCGCAGGGCCCTGCGAACAGAAGACGGCCCGCCTCGCGCAACGCGGCTTCGCGCGCCTTGTTTTGGGCCGCCTCCTGCTCCTCCATCGCGTCAGGCCGGCTTCTTGCTGAACAATCCGGAGAGATTGTCCCACAATTCGATTTTCACGCCCTGCCGCTTCATGATGTAATATTGCTGCAGCAGCGAGAGAACGTTGTTCCACGTCCAATAGATCACGAGGCCTGCCGGGAAGGCGCCGAGCATGAACGTGAAGATCACCGGCATCCAGGAGAACATCGCCTTCTGGATCGGATCGGTGGGCTCGGGATTCATCTTCATCTGGACGAACATCGAGACGCCCATCAGAAGCGGCCAGACGCCGATCCAGAGGAACTGACCCATCACCGGAATCTGCGTGGGATCGAACGGCAGGAGGCCGAACAGGTTGAAGAGATTCGTCGGATCGGGCGCCGACAAGTCCTGCACCCAGCCGAAGAACGGCGCATGGCGCATCTCGATGGTGATGAAAATCACCTTGTAGAGCGCGAAGAACACCGGAATCTGGATCAGCACCGGCAGGCAGCCGGCCACCGGATTGATCTTCTCGCGCTTGTAAAGCTCCATCAATTCCATCTGGAGCTTCTGCTTGTCGTCGGCGTAACGTTCCTGCAGCGCCTTCATCTCCGGCTGCACGGCCTTCATCTTCGCCATCGATTCATAGCTGCGATTGGCGAGCGGGAAGAAGACGAGCTTCACGAGCACCGTGATCGCCAGAATCGCGAGGCCGAAATTGCCGACGAAGCGATAGATGAAGTCGATCAGCCAGAAGAGCGGCTTGGTGATGAAATAGAACCAGCCCCAGTCGATCATCAGTTCGAAATTCTTGATGCCGAACTTGTCCTGATAGGAATCGATGAGCTGGCTTTCCTTGGCTCCGGCGAAGACGTGATGAACGACGTCGACGCTCTGGCCGGGCGCGATCTCGCGGGGCGCCTCAAGCAGGTCCGCCTGATAATTGCGCGTCGTCGTGGGGCCGGACGCGCTGAAACGGGCGTCCATCGCCACGTTCTGGTCCGGCGCGACGGCGGTCGCCCAATATTTGTCGGTGATGCCGATCCAGCCGCCGACGCCTTTCATCAGGCGCGTCGACTTCGTCTCCTTCTCGATCGCGTCATAGGTGTATTCCTGAATGCGGGACTCGCCGACGATGCCGAGCAGGCCCTCATGCAGAACGACGTAACCTTCGACCTTGGGCCGCCCCACGCGCGAGGTCCGCGCATAGGGAAACAGGGTGACGGCGGCCGCGCCCTTGTTCTCGACCGCATGGCGGACCGTGAACATGTAATTCTCGTCCACCGAAATCGTGCGGCGGAACGTCAGCCCTTGCCCATTGTCCCAGGTGAGTTCGAGGGGCTGGCTCGCGCTCAGGCTTTTGCCCTGCGCGCTCCACAATGTCTCGGGGCCGGGAACGGCGACATTGGCGCCGGGCGCGGCGACGAAGCCGGTCTCGATGAAATAGGGGTCGGGCCCGCCCGAAGGATTGAGCAGATTGATCGTCGGGCTGTCGGCCTTGATCGTCTGGCGGTAATGTTTGAGGCGCAGGTCGTCGAGGCGCGCGCCGCGCAGATTGATCGATCCGGCGAGGCTGGGCGTGTCGATGGCCACGCGCGGGGCGCCGGCGAGCGCCTGTTCACGGGTGACGGCGGGAGCGGCCGACGCCGGCGCGAGGGGCGCGGCGCCGGGCTGCGGCGCAGGCGTCTGCGGGGCGCCGGCTTGCGGCGCTGCTGCTTGGGGAGCGGCTGCTTGGGGAGCCGGCGTTTGCGGGGCTGCGGCTCCCGGCGCCGAGGGCCCGGCGCTCGTGGCGGCCTGCTGCGACTGGCGGGCGGCGTCGAGCTTCGGCGCGCCGTAGAAATAATTCCAGCCGACGATGACCATCAGCGAAAGGGCCATGGCCAATAAGAGGTTTTTCTGGTCCTCGCGCATCATGCACCCTGTGGGACGAAATAAGTGGAAAGGCTGGCGCCCTTGGGCGCCGTCATGGAAGTCCGCCGCCGGCCCGTGACGCGGGGGGCGGTTCGCGCCCCAGTTTCGCATCCAGATGCCGCATGGCGCGGGCAAGCTCGTCGATCAGCCGCTCGAAGGACGCATCCAGAGCGTCCCGCCGCGCGACGACCACGTAATCGGTGGCGGGCCTGGCCGCCAGAGGCGCCGCGCGCCGCAAGGCTTCGCGCAGGCGTCTGCGAATGCGGTTGCGTTCGACGGAACCGCCGACCTTTTTCGTCACCGTCACGCCGATGCGCGCGGGCGCGTCATCCGATCCGTCGCCGATGCGGCGCGCCTGCAGGCTGAACGCCTTGGCGTGAAACCTTCCGCCCCGCGCCACGGCCTGGAATTGCGCGCGCTTGCGCAGGACGGCGTAAGCAGGCGCGGACGCTTCGCCGCGCGGTCGAAACGCATTCGACGCCCGCGCCGGCGCGCCCGATGTCGGGCGCTCGGCGGAGGCGTCGGAGCCATTCGTCGCGGGCCCCATGGCCTGCTCTTGCGGTGCGTGGAGAACCGTCTCAGGCCGACAGGCGCTTGCGGCCGCGGGCCCGACGGGCCGCGACGACCCGGCGCCCGCCCACCGTCGCCATGCGGGAGCGGAAGCCGTGGCGACGCTTGCGCACGATCTTGCTGGGTTGGTACGTCCGCTTCACGGGTCTTCTCCGGTTCTGAAGACCGGCCCGGGCGCGTTGGCGTCCGCAGAGCTGGTCCGTGATCTTGAAAGGGCCGGCGCCGGCGTCGCCGCCCTCCCGCGCAAGCGCGCGGACTGGCGACGTCGGCCCCGCCGAAATCGGAGCGGCCTTATAGGGGCAAGCGCCAAGCCGAGTCAATTCGCGCCGCGCCCCGAAAGACGCTTTTTCGCCCCGGTGCGCAAGCCGCGCCGACGCGCTAAGGTGCAGGCCATGACGCAAAAGCCCGACCCCGCGCGCCCGACGGCGCCACCCGCGCCCCTCGGCCCCTCCGCAGGCCCCCGCCCGAGCCAGCCGACCGGCATGGGGACCTTCTTGCGGACCTTCTTGCGACCCTTCTTGCGCATCGCCCTGCGCGGCGCGCCGCTGGTCCTGGGGCTGGCGGCGCTCGGCTGGATTCTGGCCTCTGGCTACCACAGGCTGCTGAGCCTTGAGTATCTTTTCCTAAGTCGCGACTTTCTGGCGCGCGCCATCGCCGCCGACGTTCCCCGCGCCTTTCTCGCCTTCATCGGCCTCTACGCTTTGGTGACGGGGCTTTCGATCCCCGGCGCGGCGCTTTTGACGGTGGCGGGCGGCTTCCTGTTCGGCTGGGCCGGCGGGGCGGCGGGCGCAGTGGCGGGCGCGACGCTGGGGGCCACGGGCCTGTTCCTCGCCGCCCGCACCTCGCTGGGCGCGGCGCTGGCCGCGCGTTCGAGTCCCTGGCTCGACCGGTTCCGCGCGGGCTTCGAGCGCGATGCGGTCTCCTATCTCCTGTTCCTGCGGCTGGTGAGCCTGTTTCCCTTCTGGCTGGTCAATCTGGCGCTGGCCACGCTGGGCGTGCGCCTGTGGACCTTCGTATGGACCACGTTCATCGGCATCATTCCCGGCACGATCGCCTATGCGCTGGCGGGGGCGGGGCTCGACTCCGTCATGGCGGCGCATCGGCGCGCCTATGAGGCCTGCATGGCGGCGCAGGGCGCGGCGGGCGCGGGAGCCTGCCAGTCGACGCCGTCGCTGCATCATCTCGTCACGCCGCAGACGATCGCCGCCTTCGCCGCGCTGGGGCTCGTGGCGCTCGCGCCCGTCTTCCTGCGCCGCTGGCGCGACGGCCGCGCGCCCTCCGGGAGCGCGTGAGATGACCGAAGAGCGAAACGCGCCCATGCAGGCGACCGGCGGGCAAACCACGATCGACACGGACCTGTGCGTGATCGGCGCGGGATCCGGCGGCCTGTCGGTCGCCGCGGCGGCGGCCGCGCTCGGCGTCCCCGTCACGCTGATCGAAAAAGGCGCCATGGGGGGCGATTGCCTGAACGCGGGCTGCGTGCCTTCGAAGGCGCTGATCGCCGCCGCCAAGGCCGCGCAGGCCATGCGCGACGCCGGCCGTCTGGGCGTCGAGGCGCAGGAGCCGCGCGTGGATTTCGCGCGCGTGCGCGCCCATGTGCGCGCCGTCATCGCCGGCATCGCGCCCAATGACGAGGAAGGCCGCTTCACGGCCATGGGCGTGCGCGTGCTGCGCGCCCATGGCCGTTTCGTCGCGCCCGATCGCGTTGAGGCCGGCGCGCTGCGCGTGCGCGCGCGCCGCTTCATCGTCGCGACCGGATCCGCGCCGGCGATTCCCCCGATCCCCGGCCTCGCCGACATTCCCTTCCTGACCAATGAAACGATCTTCGATCTGGAGCGCCTGCCGCAGCGCCTGTGCGTGATCGGCGGCGGGCCCATCGGCGTGGAGATGGCGCAGGCCTTCCGGCGGCTTGGCGCGCGGGTGACGCTCATCGAGGCGCAAAGCCTGCTTTCGGCCGAAGATCCCGAACTCGTCGCCCCCGTGCGCGCCGCTTTGGCGCGCGAAGGCGTGGACCTGCGCGAAGAAACGCGCGTCCTGCGCGCGCAGGCGCTGGACCATGGGCGCGCGCGCCTTCTGACGGCGAGCGCGCAAGGGCAGGAGGCGAGCCTGGAGGCCGACGCCGTTCTGGTGGCGACGGGACGCAGGCCCAATCTCGAGGGCCTCGGCCTCGACG
>CAIXDD010000363.1 GCA_903918155.1 uncultured Hyphomicrobiales bacterium | reverse complement strand
GTCGAATTGCAGATACATCTCGAAAACTCCGTGTCGGAAAGCCTGCGCGCATCCTATGACGGATCGGATTTCGCCGATTGCGACGCCCTGACCATCGAAAAATTGCGCAGGACCCACCAGAACCTCGTGAAGGCGGCGCAGACGCGCGGCTATTCGGCGCAAAGTTTCGCCGAACATGTGGTGCGCTATTATCGGGAGATCGACCGGGCGCCTGAACTGGCCCGCGACATCACCAACGCCTGTTTCGTGGAGATCGCCGAGGCGCTGCATTTCTCGATGTCGCGCACGCCCACGCGCCACCGCGCAGCCATTTCGCTGCAGCTCGACGCCTATCACCGCGCGATGAAACTGCTCGACGCCGCCATCGAGGCCGGCTGAGCCCGTAGCTCTGCGCGCGTCAGCCTGCCTCGCGCGCGGAATCCGTATCCCGCAAGGCGGCCAGCGCGCGCGCCGCCAATGGATCGAGGCCGGGCGCGCCCGCATCCAGATGCGCATAAATGTCGCGGCGCATGGCCGGCGTCCAAAAATTGCGCACATGCTCCGCCACGCCCGCTTCGCGTTCGCGCTCGGGCTGGCTTGCGAAAAACGCGGCGATTTGATTGGCCATGCGCACGAGCTTGTCGATCTTCATGGGCGCGCCTCCGCCACGACATTCTCCGCGCCGTTGAAGACGAGCGCGCCCCCATTGCGCGCCAGCGCCACCAGCGTCACGCCATGCGCCTTCGCCCGCTCCACCGCAAGCGACGTCGGCGCCGAGATCGCCACCACCGCGCGCGCGCCGAAAGCGGCGACCTTCTCCAGCATCTCGAAGGAGCAACGGCTGGTGATGACGAAGAACCCGTCTTGCGGCGCGGCTTGCTCGCGCAGGAGATGACCGATCACCTTGTCGAGCGCATTGTGCCGGCCCACGTCCTCGCGCACGGCTTGCACGGCGCCGTCGCGGCCGCACCATGCGGCGGCGTGCGTGGCGCCGGTGCGCGCGCCCAGACTCTGGCGCGCCACCAGCTCATCGAGCGCGCGCGTCATCGCCGCGGTCGTGAGCGCGAAAGGCGCCGCCGCGATGGGCCGCGCGCAGGGCATGGCCGACAAATCGTCGATGCCGCACACGCCGCAGCCCGTTCGCCCCGAAATGCTGCGCCCGCGCGCCAGATGCCGCTGCATCTTGTCGCCGGCGAGCGACACCACCAGACGCAGGCCTCGCTGTTCGGCGTCTTCCTCCACATGGACGGAGCGCACGTCGGCCATGGATTCGATGATCCCCTCCGTGAAGGAGAAGCCGATCGCGAAATCCTCAAGATCCTGCGGCGTGCACATCATCACGGCGAAGGGAATGGGCGCATAGACGATATTGACCGGCGTCTCGACCGCCGTGTCGCGCGTCAGGGACTCGCGCCCGCCTGCGAAGAGGATGCGCTCGACTGTCTCCGCCGTCGCCGGCGCGGGCAGGACGAGGTCACTCGGCCGCATCGGCCCGCCCCGCGATAATGCGCATGAGATCGGCGCCGCGCCGCTCTTCCTCCTGCCAGTCCGACCAGCGGTTGGTGCGCTGCGCTTGAACAGCCGTCACCTTATATTCCGGGCAATTGGTCGCCCAATCCGAATGATCCGTCGTCACGACATTCGCGCCCGTCCTGGCGTGATGGAACGTCGTATAGACCACGCCCGGCTGCATGCGCTCGGACAGATGCGCGCGCAGCGACACTTCGCCCGCGCGGCTTTGCAGCGCGACAAGATCGCCCTCGCGCAGTCCGCGCTGCTCGGCGTCGAACGGATGGATCTCGAGCACGTCTTCGGGATGCCAGATATTATTGGCCGTGCGCTGCGTCTGCACGCCCACGTTATATTGCGACAGAATGCGCCCGGTGGTGAGAATGAGCGGAAAGCGCGCGCTCGTGCGCTCGTCGCTCGCCACATATTCCGTCACCATGAACTTGCCCTTGCCGCGCACGAAACGGTCCACATGCATGATGGGCGTGCCCTGCGGCGCCTGCGCATTACACGGCCATTGCACGGAGCCAAGCTCGTCGAGCCTTGCGTAACTCACGCCCGCGAAGGTGGGCGTGAGCGCGGCGATCTCGTCCATGATCTGCGCGGGATGGGCGTAATCGAAATCGCACCCAAGCGCGCGCGCGAAACCTAACGTGGCTTCCCAATCGGCGAGCCCGGCGAGCGGCGCCATGGCCTTGCGCACGCGGCTGATGCGCCGCTCCGCATTGGTGAACGTTCCGTCCTTTTCCAGAAACGATGATCCGGGAAAGAACACATGAGCGTATTTCGCCGTCTCGTTCAGGAAGAGATCCTGCACGATCACGCAATCCATATTGCGCAAAGCCTGGGTGACATGTTGCGTGTCGGGATCGGATTGCGCGATGTCCTCGCCCTGCACATAAAGCCCCTTGAAGCGTCCCTCGACAGCCTCATCGAGCATGTTGGGAATGCGCAAGCCCGGCTCGCGCGACAGGGGCACGCCCCACATGGCCTCGAACATGTCGCGCGTGGCCTCATCCGACACATGGCGATAGCCGGAGAATTCATGCGGGAAGGAGCCCATGTCGCAGGCGCCCTGCACATTGTTCTGCCCGCGCAGCGGATTCACGCCGACGCCGGGCCGCCCGAGATTGCCGGTGGCCATGGCGAGATTGGCCATGCCCATCACCATGGTCGAGCCCTGCGAATGTTCCGTCACGCCCAGCCCGTAATAGATCGCCGCATTTCCGCCGGCGGCGTAAAGCCGCGCCGCCGCGCGGATCTCGCCGGCGGGCGCGCCGCAAATCGCCTCCACGGCTTCGGGCGCATTCTGCTCCAGCGCGACGAAGCGCGCCCAGATTTCGAAATCCTGCAGGTCGCAGCGTTCGCGCACGAAGGCTTCGTTCACCAGACCCTCGGTCACGATGACATGGGCGAGCGCATTGATGAGGGCGACATTGGAGCCCGGCCTGAGCGCCAGATGATGGGCGGCCTCGATGTGAGGCGCGCGCACCAGATCGATGCGGCGGGGATCGACGACGATCAGCTTCGCGCCTTGGCGCAGGCGCTTCTTCATGCGCGCGGCGAAGACGGGATGCGCGTCCGTGGGATTGGCGCCGATCACCATGATGACGTCGGCCTGCGCGACCGAGCGGAAATCCTGCGTGCCGGCGGACGTGCCGAAGGCAGTCTTCAGTCCATAGCCCGTCGGCGAATGGCACACGCGCGCGCAGGTGTCGACGTTATTGTTGCCAAAACCCGCGCGGATGAGTTTTTGCACGAGGAAGGTTTCTTCATTCGTGCAGCGCGACGACGTGATGCCGCCGATCGCCTCACGGCCATGACGCGCCTGAATGTCGCGGAATCGTTGCGCGGCGAAGGCGAAAGCTTCCTCCCACGCGACCTCGCGCCAGGGATCGGTGATCGCCTCGCGGATCATCGGCCGGGTGATGCGATCCTTATGGGTGGCGTAGCCCCAGGCGAAACGACCCTTCACGCAGGAATGGCCCTCATTCGCCTTGCCCTCCCGCGAGGGAACCATCCGCACGACCTTGTCGCCCTGCAACTCGGCGCGGAAACCGCACCCCACGCCGCAATAGGCGCAGGTCGTCTCGATGGCGCGCGTGGGCGCGCCCATGTCGATCACGCTCTTCTCGTTCAGCGTCGCCGTGGGACAGGCCTGCACGCAGGCGCCGCACGAGACGCATTCGGACTGGAGGAAATCCGCGCCGCCCGTCGCCACCATGGAGGCGAGGCCGCGCCCGTCGATGGTGAGCGCGAACGTGCCTTGCACGTCTTCGCAGGCGCGCACGCAGCGCGAGCAGACAATGCATTTCGAGGAATCGAAGGTGAAATAGGGATTGCTCTCGTCGGGCGCGACGGTGCGGTGGCGTGCGCCCTCCTGTCCGTAACGCACCTCGCGCAGACCCACGGCGCCGGCCATATCCTGCAATTCGCAATCGCCATTGGCTGAACAGGTGAGGCAATCGAGCGGATGGTCGGAGATGTAAAGCTCCATCACGCCGCGGCGCAGCTGCGCGAGGCGCGGCGTTTGCGTGCGCACCACCATGCCCTCTTCCACCAGCGTGGTGCAGGAGGCGGGCGCGCCGCGCCGGCCTTCGATCTCCACGAGGCACAAGCGGCAGGAGCCGAACGCCTCCAGCGAATCCGTGGCGCAGAGTTTTGGAATCTGGAAGCCCGCGCGCATCGCCGCCGCCATGACGGAGGTTCCGCGCGCCACGCGCAGCTCCTGCCCGTCGATGACGAGCGTCACGCTGTCGCCGTCGCGGGCGGGCGTTCCGAAATCCTTGTCCTTCGGCGCCGACATGGTCTGCTCCTATTCGGCGGCGGCGCGCCGCGCGCGCAGGCCGGGGTCGAAATCGTCGGGAAAATGTTTCATCGCGCTGCCCACGGGCAGATGCGTGAGGCCGCCCAGCGCGCATAGCGAGCCATGCTCCATCACATCCATCAAATCCGCCAGCAGCGCGCGGTTCTTCTCAGGCTCTGCGCCGGCGAGCAATTTGTCGAGCGTCTCGCCTCCGCGCGCCGAGCCGATGCGGCAGGGCGTGCATTTGCCGCAACTCTCCGCCGCGCAGAAAGCGAAGGCGAAACGCGCCTGCGCCGCCATGTCCACGCTGTCGTCGAACACGACGAGGCCGCCATGCCCCAGCAATCCGCCCGCCTGCGCCAGCGCTTCGTAATCGAAGGCGACGTCGAGCAGGCGCGCGGGAAAATAGGCGCCCAGCGGACCGCCCGCCTGCACCGCGCGCACGGGCCGGCCGCTCGCGGTTCCCCCGCCGATGTCCTCGACGATCTCGCGCAGGCTGAGGCCGAAAGGCGCTTCGAAAAGCCCGCCGCGCTTCACATTGCCGGCGAGCTGGATGGGCATGGTCCCGCGCGAACGCCCCGTTCCCAGCGCCGCATAGGCGTCCGCGCCCTGCGCGAGAATGAAGGGCGCGGCGGCCAGCGTCAGCACGTTGTGCACGATGGTGGGCTTGCCGAACAGGCCCGCATGCACGGGCAGCGGCGGCTTGGCGCGCACCTGTCCGCGCTTGCCCTCGATGCTGTCGAGCAAGGCCGTCTCCTCGCCGCACACATAGGCGCCCGCGCCCACGCGCAGCTCCATGTCGAAGCCGGCGCCGAACAGGCCGGCGCCGCGCGCGCGCCAGATCGCCTCGGACATCACGCGGATGGCGTCCGGATATTCCGAACGCAGATAAAGGACGGCCCGATCCGCGCCGACGGCGAAAGCGCAGATCATCACGCCTTCGATCAGCAGAAAGGGATCGCCCTCCATCAGCATGCGGTCGGCGAATGTGCCGCTGTCGCCTTCGTCGGCGTTGACGACCACATATTTGCGCGCGCCCGCAGCCTTGCGCACCGCATCCCATTTGATCGCGGCGGGAAAGCCCGCGCCGCCGCGCCCGCGCAGGCCCGACGCCG
>CAIXDD010000362.1 GCA_903918155.1 uncultured Hyphomicrobiales bacterium | reverse complement strand
TGCAGGGCCATTTTTCCGTGCGCGCTATGATCAGGGCGCCGTCCTGTTCGAGCACGTCCTTGCGGGGCAGGTCGAACGCGGGCGCCTCGCCCTCGCCCATATAAGCGAACAGCAGGCCGGCGTATTCGCGCAAAGGATAGCCCGGGATGCGAACGCGCGCAGCGAATTCGTCGCTCTCCGCAGGCGCCTGCGTGCATTGGCCGGCCCCGTCGTACTTCCATCCATGATAGATGCAACGGATCTCGTCGCCCTGCACCCAGCCGGTATGCAATTGCGTGCGGCGATGGGCGCATGCGCCCGCCACGAGAAACGCCCGTCCGCTCTCGCCGCGATAGAGCGTGAGCTGCTCGCCCATGATTTGAAGCGGCTTGGCCTCGCCCTTGCGCACATGCGAAGCGGGCGCGACCGGCTGCCAGAAACGGCGCAGCAAGCGCCCCATCAGCGTGTTGGGAGCGCATTCGAGCAATTCGGCGAAACGCTCAGGGCGCAGCGCGCTGGCTTGGCCTGCTTCATTCATGGATCGTCCGCCCGTTCGCATTTTCATTTTTCGAGATTATTATTGAATTCTGCAGAGCCCGTCAAACCAGCCGCAGGGTTGAGCCTTTATCGGCGCCGTGCGAATAGAGGACGCGACGCGCGTCGCCCCACAGGACCTCTATGCCGAAAAAAGCCGCCCCCAAAGTCGCCAAGAAAGCTGAGCCCGGCGCCAATATGCCGCGCCACGGCAATCGCTCGATCGTCGTGGGCGTGTCCCTCCTGCGCGTGATCGCGGGATTCGGGCGTCCGGCGGCCTTGGGCGAGATCGCCCGGGCGATCAATATGACGCCCACGCGCACGCAACGCTATCTGCTCGGCCTCGCCCGTGCTGGGCTGATCGAGCAAAACCCGCTCACCCAACGCTATGATCTTGGGTTCCAGGTCGTCGAGCTTGGAGTGCTCGCCCTCGGGCGCACTGATTCGGTGCGCCTGGCCAACGAGGCGCTGTTCGGACTGTCCAAGGAATCGAACGCTTCCGCGCTCGTCATCATCTGGGGCAGCCATGGACCGACGGTCATTCGCAGCGAACAGGCCGAGATGCCCTCCGTGATTCGCGTGCGCGAAGGCCGCAACCTGTCGCTCCTGAACAGTTCGTCGGGCCGCGTGTTTCTGACCTATATGGACGATGCGGCCTTGCAGCCCCTGCTCAAGCGCGAGCTGGCGGAGGCGGCGAAGGAACAGCGCAAGAGCGGCAAGGCGGACGTCGAGAAAATCCGCGCGGACGTGCGTCGGCACGGTCTTGGGCGCAGCCAGGGCGAGGAGAGCGACCATCTGGTGTCCTTGTCCGCGCCCGTTTTCAACGCCAATGGCACGCTGGCGCTTTGCCTCACGCTCCTCAACATCCGAGGGCGCCTCGACACCGATTACGCCGGCCGCGCGGCGACCTTGCTGAAACAAACCGCGGAGCGCATTTCCGCTCGCCTGGGCGCGGGAAGCCGCCAGACCCTGCTTGCGTTCGAAAAAGCCGAACAGGTCTGATCAATCGACCTTCAGGCCCTGTCGTTCAAGCATGCGGCTGATGTAATCGATGGCCTCGGGGGGCGTGGCCCAGAGCTTCAGAACGAGGTCTTCCACGTCTTCCGCCTTCATGGGCATGAAATCGTCGCTGATCTTCTTCGATTGCTCCACGAATTCGGGATCCTGCAGGATCTTGGCGAACGCCGTGCGGTAGGTTTCGCGCATGGCTGCGGGCGCGCCGGGCGGCAAGGCGACCCATTTGTCGATCGCCGTCATATTGGACCAATAGGCGAAGGCCCTTTTTGCCGTTTCGCCTTCGACCTTTTCGCCGACAAGTCCGGTCATCAAGGGGGCCTCGCCGAAATCGGCGCGCGGGTTGAACTTTCCGTCCATGAACGATCCGGATTGACTGACGACCACGAAATTATTCGTCGCCAGCAGTTTCTGGATCTGGAACATATTGCCGGTCGACGTCATGTCGATCTCCCGCCGCTCGAGTGCGTAGATGAGATCATTCGTGCCGCGATAGCCAAGCACCCAGCGTGCGTTCCAGCCCAGAAACTCAATCCCCCAGGCGGCCGCCTGCATTCCCGAGCGCGGCACGCCGCCGGTGACGCCCATCACCACCGGCGCCTCATCCTTCGTGCGCAGACGACGCAAGGCGTCCTTCTGCATGATGAGCACGGTTCCGCCGCGTCCGATCCCGCCCACGATCGCGAATTTCGAGGGATCGAAATGCGACTGCGGCTTGCGGTAATAATGGGGATCGGCGGTCGTGCTGGACGCAACCAGCGTGGTCAGTCCGTCAGGCGCCACCTGTTGCACGAAATAATTCGACGCGATCACGCCGTCGGCGCCTGGAATGTTGCGGACGACCGCCACCGGCGCGCCCGGCATATATCGCGTGTAGAAATTCGCCACGAGCCTCGCGGCCGCGTCCGTGCCCCCGCCCGTCGCATAGCCGACGAGAACGTTCAGGGTCTTGCCGGAAAAATCCTGCGCTGACGCAGCGCAAGTCAGCGCGAGAGAGGCGATGAAGGCGAAGGCGCTTGTTCGCATGACCTGGCTCCTCTTGCTTCCGCCGCGGGCTCAACCGCACGCGCAGGCTTCGCTCTCGGGATGGCCGCAAGCCTTGATCTCCGCGATCATGCGCTTGCGCTTGTCGGCGAGCTCTTCCACGTCGTCGGGAGTCGGCGCCTTCCGCTTCGCGCTAGCGTCCGCATAGAGCTGCTCGACGAAGCCGGTGTCGTCGACCGAGCGCACATGGTGGAGATCCCACAAGGCGAGCGGATTGACCTTCGCCGCGTCGGCGTCCTGTCGCTTGGCTTCCTCATAGACATTCGCGATGGCGGCCATTGAGGGGTAGAGTTTCGGCTCGAGCAGCGGCGCGAGATTTTCATATGTGTAGCGCGCCTGGGCTTCCGAGAGCTGGCCTTCTTTCGTGTAGCGTTCCCGAATGATCTTGATGGACGCTTCCGGCTGGGTCTTGAAGAAGTGAATGCCTTCGATGATCCCCTTGAGGAAGCGGTTGACGATGTCGGGATGCGCGGCGGCGAATTCGAGGCTCGTGGAAATAGTGGTGAACCAGATCATCGGCAGGGGGTCGATGTCGATCACCCGCAGCCCCGCCTCCTCCGCGAACAGGCTGGAGGGCGGGGTCACGAAAGCGGCGTCGACGAGGCCGTCGCGCACCCAGGTCCACAATGCGGGCGGGCTTTTCGTCTTGGGATCGTTTTCCCCGACAGGGTCCATGATGCCTTTTTTATGGACGAGCTGATGGATCTTCTCGACATCGCCGCGGTCGACGTCGAAGCCGCGCTTCTTAAGCTGCAGCCAGTCGTTCAAT
>CAIXDD010000361.1 GCA_903918155.1 uncultured Hyphomicrobiales bacterium | reverse complement strand
GGTCTCCTTGAGCCGACCTTTTCGACGCCGGCGCGCGGCGCGTCAAGCAATCTCGCCGGCGCCCCTTGGCGCGGCGCGCGGAAGAGGCCATGTTGGCCCTGTCGCCCGCCGCTGCGACGCTTGCGGGCGCTTTTGCGGGCTCGCTTGCGGGCTCTCTTGCGGGCTCTCTTGCAGGAAGGGTTTGGCGAAGGCGCATGGAGACCATCAACGAACCCCTGATCCGGCTTGCGAGCTTCGCGGGCGTTCTCGCGCTGATGGCGGGGCTGGAGACGCTGGCCCCGCGCCGCAGGCCGGGCGCGCCGCGCGGCTGGCGCTGGGCCAATAATCTGGCCCTGGTGGCGGTGGATTCCCTCTGCGTGCGGCTGCTTTTTCCGCTGGCAGGGGTCGGGTTCGCGCTTCTGGCGCAGGAGCGTGGCTGGGGCTTGCTCCATCTGGTCTCCGTTCCCGGCTGGCTGGCCTTCGCCGTGAGCTTCGTGCTGCTCGATCTGGTCATCTGGGGGCAGCATGTCGCCTTCCACCGCACGCCGGCGCTCTGGCGCCTGCACCGGATGCACCATGCCGACCCCGATATCGACGCCTCCACGGGCCTGCGCTTCCATCCGCTCGAGATCATCGTCTCGATGCTGGTGAAATTCGCGGCGGTCGCGGCGTTGGGCGCGCCGCCGGCGGCGGTGCTGGCCTTTGAAGTGGCGCTCAACGCCACGTCCATGTTCAACCACGCCAATCTGCGCCTGCCGGCCGGCCTCGACGCGGCCCTGCGGGCCGTGATCGTGACGCCGGACATGCACAGGGTCCATCATTCGGTCGATCCGGCGGAAACCCACAGCAATTTCGGCTTCAACCTGTCGATCTGGGACCGGCTGTTCGCCACCTATCGCGCCCAGCCCGCCCTGGGGCACGAGGGCATGGCCATCGGCCTGCCGATCTTCCGCGAGCCCGGCGAGCTGCGCCTCGACCGCTTGCTCACCCAGCCCTTCCGCGAGCCCGCGGCCGCCGGGGCCGCGCCATCCGGGACCGCGCCATCCGGCACGGCTCCCTCCAAGACCATTGGATAAGCCCAGCCGGGCCTTGTGTCGGACCGTCGCTTCGATAAGCTCCGGTGGCACGACGATTGCCTAAATCGCGTTGCGCCGGCCGTCACGCGCCGGAGGGGTGTCAAATGCAGGGGAACAGAATGAGCGCCAGGTCGATGAAGCTCGCTTTTGCGGCAGCTGCCCTTTTTGTGGGAGGCGCCATGCAGGCGTCCGCCCAGACTGCGGTCAAATTCGCGCTGGACTGGAAATTCGAAGGTCCGTCGGCGCCGTATTTCGTCGCCATCGACAAGGGCTATTACAAGGCCGAAGGGCTCGACGTGACGGTGGACAGCGGGCCGGGCTCGGTCGCCGGCATCGCGCGCGTGGCCGCGGGCGCCTATCCGCTCGGCTTCTTCGACATCAATTCGCTCGTGAAGTTCCGCGACCAGAATCCCGACCAGCGCGTGCAGGCGGTGATGATGGTCTATGACGTGCCGCCCTTCGCCATCGTGAGCTTGAAGAAGGCGGGCATCACATCGCCGAAGGGCCTTGAAGGCAAGATCCTCGGCGCGCCCGCTCCCGACGGCGCCTTCGCGCAATGGAAGGCCTTCGTGAAGGCCAACCGCATCGACGATTCGCGCGTGAAGATCGAGAACGTCGGCTTCCCCGTGCGCGAGCCCATGCTGGCGCAGGGCAAGGTGGACGCGATCACCGGCTTCTCCTTCTCCTCCTATTTCAACCTGCTGCAGAACAACATCAAGCCGGAGGACGTCTCCGTGATGCTGATGTCGGATCACGGCATCGTGCTCTATGGCAACGCGATCATGGTGAACCCCGAATTCGCGAAGGCCAATCCGAAAGTGGTCGCGGGCTTCGTGCGCGCCACGGTGAAGGGCTTCATCGAGACGGCGAAAAATCCCGACGAGGCGATCAAGTCCGTCATGAAGCGCAACGAGACCGCCGAGCTGAAAATCGAGCTTGAACGCCTCAAGATGGCGCTGCGCGACAATATGGTCACCCCCTGGGTGAAGGCCAATGGCGTGGGCGGCGTGGATATGGCGCGTCTGGAGAAGTCCATCGATCAGGTGGCCGACACCTACGAGTTCAAGAACCGCCCGAAAGCCGCGGATATTTTCACCGACGCCTTCCTGCCGCCTGCGGCGGAGCGCAAGTTCTGATCGCGGCGACCCGCCGAAACCGGAGATCCTCGTGATCCAGCTTGATGACGTGTCGCTCGCCTACGCCGGGCGAACGGGGCCGGTGCTGGCCCTTGACGGGACCAGCATCTCGGTCGCCAAAGGCGAGTTCGCCGCCGTCGTGGGCCCTTCGGGCTGCGGCAAGTCCACGCTCATGAAACTGGTCACGGGTCTGGTGAAGCCGACCTCCGGGAATGTGTTCGTCAATGGCGAACCCGTTCGCGGGCCGGTGAAACTCGCGGGCATGGCGTTCCAGAACGCCAATCTCCTGCCCTGGCGCACGGTGATCGACAATCTCATGCTGCCGCTTGAGATCGTCGAGCCCTATCGCTCCAGCTTCCGCACGAAAAAGGCCGAATATCGCGCCCGCGCGGAAAGCCTCCTCGAAACCGTCGGCCTGCAGGGCTTCGGCGACCGCTTTCCGTGGGAATTGTCGGGCGGCATGCAGCAGCGCGCGTCGCTGTGCCGTTCGCTCATCCACGAACCCGCGCTGCTGATGCTCGACGAGCCTTTTGCCGCGCTCGACGCCTTCACGCGCGAGGAATTGTGGTGCGTGCTGCGCGACGTATGGCAGAGGCTGAATTTCACCGTCGTCCTCGTCACCCATGATTTGCGCGAGGCGGCCTTCCTCGCCGACACGGTTCATGTGATGAGCGCGCGGCCGGGCCGCATCATCGAGACGCGCAAGGTCGATTTCCCGCGTCCGCGCTCCATCGACGTCTGTTACGAGCCGGCCTTCTCCGAACTCGTGCTGGCGCTGCGCAACAAGATCGCCGAGGTGCGCCAGGCATGAACAAGCCCATCGAGACCCTCGCGCCGTGGCTCTTCACCATCGGCCTGTTCGTCGTCTGGGAGCTGGCCTGCCGGCTCTTCAACGTCTCCAGCATCATCCTGCCCGCGCCCAGCGAGATTTTCGCGGCCATGGGGCGCTACGCCTCGCCCTTGCTCAAAAACTCCTTCGTCACCTTGTGGACGACGATGGCGGGCTTCCTCATGGCGGTGGCCTTCGGCTTGCTGCTGGGCCTGTTCGTAGGCTGGTCGCGCACGATCTATCGCGGCCTCTATCCGGTGATGATCGGCTTCAATTCGATTCCGAAAGTCGCCGTCGTGCCGATCCTCGTCATGTGGTTCGGCATCGGCGAGGTTCCCGCGATCCTCACGGCGTTCCTCATCTCCTTCTTCCCCATCGTGGTGAATGTGGCGACGGGGCTTGCGACCATCGAGCCGGAGCTGGAGGACGTGCTGCGCGCGCTCGGCGCCTCCAAGCTCGACGTGATGCGCAAGGTCGGCATTCCGCGCGCGATGCCCTATTTCTTCGGCTCGCTGAAAGTGGCGATCACGCTCGCCTTCGTCGGCGCCGTCGTGTCGGAGACCATCGCGGCCAATGCGGGCCTTGGCCATTTGATGACGCAGGCGGGATCGAACTTCCAGATGCCGCTGGTCTTCGCGGGCCTGCTGGCGCTGGCCGTCGAGGGCATCGGCATGTATGCCGTGACCGCCTGGCTCGAAGGGCGCATGACCGGCTGGGCGTTCCGCTCGCAGCAGAGCGCGGGCGGCTAAACGCCATCGACGCGGATCCGCGCGGTTCGTCGCCGCGCGGATCGGAACGCGTTTCGCTCGATCAGGGTTTGGCGTCGATCAGCACGAAGGCGAGCACGGCGTCGTCGTCCGTGCGATTGCTCCAGGCGTGGTTCGTGCCGCGCTGGATGAGCACGTCGCCGGCGCGCAGGAGCGTTTCGCCTTCATCCATCAGCGCCCAGATCTCGCCGGACAGGACGATGGCGTAATCGATCGTCTGCGTCTTGTGGAAGCCGGGATGACGCGGCGCGCCCTTGTCGAGCGCGGCGGCGCGGCTGGGATCTTCATGGGAAGCGTCCGCGCGTTCTTTCTCAAGCGTGGCGAGGCGCAGCCGGTCGGGCGGATAGGTGATGACGCGCAGGGCGGAGCCGCCCTTGGGCGGCGCCAGCGAATAAGCGCCGGCCGCGTGATCGTCAGCGCTCGAATTGTCGGCGGGCGTTTCCTGCGTGCGCCACAATTCGGCGACGATGGTGCTGCCGGGATGGCGCTCGCGCACCAGCGGAGGCGGTCCGTCGGCGATGAAGCAGGAGCGCCCCTGCGCGTCATGGCCCGTGACGACGCGCCGCACATGTCTCGACATCGAATCCTCCCCCTTGTTCATCCGGGGAGCATCGGGCGCCGGGCGCGGCGGCGCAACCGGCGAGGCGGCGCAGCGATGAGGCGCGGCTTCAAGCGCCTTGCGGGGCTTGCGCGGGCGTGATCGCGACGCTCTCGCCGCAGCCGCAGGCGGAGGTCTGGTTGGGATTGTTGAAGACGAAGGTCGAGGAGAGCTTCTCCGTCCGGAAGTCCATCTCCGTGCCCAGCAGATACATGACCGCCTTGGCGTCGATGACGATCTTCACGCCCTTGTCTTCGACCACTTCGTCGAAGCGCCCGATCTCCTCGGCGAATTCCATCGTGTAGGACATGCCCGCGCAGCCGGCGTTCTTCACGCCCACGCGAACGCCCAGAATGGTCGTTTGCGAATTGTCGATAATCTCGCGCACGCGCGCAGCCGCCGCATCCGTGATCGTCATCGCCTTGGGCCGCGCGCGGGCGGCGGGTTTCGTCGGTTCCATCGCAAGCCTCCAGCCGGGGTCAAGATCCGGCGAAGTTCAAACCTTGTCGTCTCACCACATGTCGAGCGCGACGCGCGCCACGTCCGACATGCGGCTCTGGTCCCACGGGGGATCGAACACCATGCCCACTTTCACGCCCGCCACGCCGGGAACGGCGGTGACGGCGTCCTCCACCCATTTGGGCATTTCCCCCGCCACCGGGCAGCCGGGCGCGGTGAGCGTCATGTCGATCTCGACGAAGCGCGCCTCGTCGATGGCCACCTTATAGATGAGGCCAAGCTCGTAGATGTCGACCGGGATTTCGGGATCGAACACCGTCTTGAGGGCGGTGACGATGCTCTCGGTCAAGGAATCCATCTCCTCCGGCGGGATGGAGGATGCGAGTTCGAGATCGGGCTTGTTGGGCTGGATCTCGCTGGTGTCGGCGGTAGGCGCCTCAGACATGGCCGAACCTCACGAGAACATCGCTTCGGCGCGCGAGAGCGCCTGCGCCAGAGCGTCCACTTCTTCCATCGTATTATATAGCGCGAAAGAGGCCCGGCATGTCGAGGTGACGCCGAAACGCTGCATCAGAGGCATGGCGCAATGGGTGCCCGCGCGAACGGCCACGCCCGAGCGGTCGATCACCGTCGCCACGTCATGGGCATGGGCGCCTTTCATCTCGAAGGAGACGATGGCGCCCTTGTCGCGCGCGCGGCCGATGATGCGCAGCGAATTGATCCGCGACAGGCGCTCGTGGGCGTAATCGCGCAAGGCGTCCTCATGGGCGCGGATGCGCGCGCGTCCCAGACCCTCGACGTAATCGAGCGCCGCGCCAAGGCCGATGGCCTGCACGATGGGCGGCGTGCCCGCCTCGAAGCGATGGGGCGGCTCGTTATAGGTCACGGCGTCGCGCGTGACGTTTTCGATCATCTCGCCGCCGCCCGCGTAAGGGGGCAGGCTTTCGAGCCATTTGCGCTTGGCGTAGAGCGCGCCCACGCCCGTCGGTCCATAAAGCTTGTGGCCGGTGACGACGTAGAAATCCACGTCCAGCGCGCGCACGTCCACCGGCAGATGCACGGCGCCTTGCGAGCCGTCCACGCAGACGGGAACGCCGCGCGCATGGGCGATCTCGATCACCTTGTCGATAGGAACGATCGTGCCCAGCACATTCGACATATGCGTGATCGCGACGATCTTCGTGCGCGGCGTGAGCGCCTGCTCGAACGCTTCGAGCGAAAAATTCCCCTCGTCGTCGACGTCGACCCATCTCAGCACGGCGCCGTTGCGCTCGCGGTGGAAATGCCAGGGCACGATGTTGGAATGATGCTCCATCGTCGTGAGCACGATCTCGTCGCCGGGCCCGATATGCGCGCGCCCGAACGAGGCCGCGACGATGTTCAGCGCCTCGGTCGCCCCGCGCGTGAAGATGATTTCATCGGTGGAGCCGGCGTTGAGATAGGCGCGCACTTTCTCGCGCGCGCTCTCATAGGCGTCGGTGGCCGCATTGGCGAGGTAATGCAGGCCGCGATGCACATTGGCGTATTCATGCTCATAGGCGTGGACGACGCGCTCGATCACCTGACGCGGCTTTTGCGAAGAGGCCGCGTTGTCGAGATAAGCGAGCGGCTTGCCATAGGGCCGCTCGGCGAGGATGGGAAAATCCTCGCGCACCTTCATCACGTCAAAAGAAGCGGCGCGCTGATCCATGTTCATGCTCATTTCAGGCCGCCTTGCGCGGCGCGCGCCGGGCGAGCCAATCGCGCGCGGCGCTCATCAGGGTTTCACGCAGGGCCTCGTCCGCGACGGCCTCCATCGCTTCGGCGACGAACGCCTGCAGCAACAAGGCCTCCGCCTCGGCCCGCGGCAGGCCGCGCGCCATGAGGTAGAAGAGGAGATCGTCGTCGAGTTCGCCGCAGGTCGCGCCATGGGCGCATTTCACGTCGTCGGCGAAAATCTCAAGCTCCGGCTTGTTGTTCATCGTCGCGTCGGGCGAGAGGAGCAGCGCGCGCGAGGACATGCGCGCATCCGTCTTCTGCGCATGTTGCGCGACGCGGATGCGGCCCTGGAACACGCCGGTCGCTTCGCCGTCCACCACGCTGCGGAACGTCTCGCGGCTCTCGCAATGGGGCGTCGCATGGTCGATCGACAGCGTCGTGTCGCCATGTTGCTTGCCGCGCAACAGGGTCACGCCGCTCACCTGCGCCTGCGCGTTCTCGCCGTCGAAGCGCAGGAAGATCTGGTGGCGCGCCAGCCGCGCGCCCATGGCGAGGGTGAAGGTCGAAAAACGCGCGCGCGCATGGGCGCGCACGCACAAAGTGGACAGCGAGGTCGCAGTATCGCCGGCGGCGTCAAGGCGCACATGGCTGGCCTGCGCGCCCTCGGCCAGTTCGAATTCGACGAGCGCATTGGCCAGATGGGCGAGGCCGTCGCGGCTTTCGTGGCTTTCCACGATCAAGGCCTGCGCGCCCGGCTCAAGGCGCACGCGCACGCGGCGCGCGAGCATGGCCGCCGCATCCTGCAGGTCGCGGAAGGCCAGATGCAGCGAAACCGCGCCCGCCTCTTTGGCGACGACGATTTCGCAGGCTTGCGTGGCGAGCGCGGCGTTGAGCGCGGCGAGCGCGTCGTCGGCCTCGCGCAGCAGCGGCGCGGAATCGGGGGCGAGCGCGCGCAGGCTCACGCCCGGGGGCAGGGCGCTTGCGCTGGAATGGGCGCCGGAGAAGACGATCCGCGCGCCGGCTTCGAAGGCGAAGCGCGCGCCGCTCTCTTGCGCGGGCGCGTCCGCCATGGACGGCACGATCTTCAGCAGGCTGCGCAGGTCCGTGTAATGCCACGGCTCGTCGCGGCGGCCGGGCAGGCCGAGCGCTGCGAAACGGGCCATGGCGGCCGCGCGCGCGGGCTCATGAGCGCGTGCGCTCGCCGTGAAGGCGGAGAGCAGCGCGTCTTCGCCTTGCGTGCGGGCGGGTGCGTCGAGGGCGGTCATCGCATCCTCACGCGGCGTCCGCGACGTAATCGCGGTAGCCGTTCTTTTCGAGTTCGAGCGCAAGCTCGGGCCCGCCCGATTTCACGATCCGGCCGCCCGCGAGCACATGCACGCTGTCGGGTTTGATATAGTCGAGCAGGCGCTGGTAATGGGTGATGACGAGAAAGCCGCGATCGGGCGAGCGCAGCGCGTTCACGCCGTCGGCGACGATGCGCAGCGCGTCGATGTCGAGGCCCGAATCCGTTTCGTCGAGAATGGCGAAGCGGGGTTCGAGGAGCGCCATCTGCAGCACTTCCATGCGCTTCTTCTCGCCGCCGGAGAATCCGACATT
>CAIXDD010000360.1 GCA_903918155.1 uncultured Hyphomicrobiales bacterium | reverse complement strand
GTCACGACGGGCTCCATGGCGGGCTGCATCGCGCCATCATGCCGCCGCCGCGCCGCGCGCGCAAACGCCGGAACGAAAAGTCCGCGCCATTTTCCGCTCGACGCCCGCATCCCCCCGGCGCATGGTGGCCGCGCTCATCGGACCGCTTATGACCAACCCGCCGCCGTCGCCTGCGCCCCCGCGCCGCCCCGCCCTTCTCGCCCGCGCCAATGACTCCGCCCGGCTGTTGCTGGCGCTCACCGCTTTGTTCTGGGCGGGCAATGTGCCGGCTGCGCGGCTCGCCGTAGGCGAAGTCTCGCCCATGGTGATCGTGGTCGGCCGTTGGGCGCTTGCGGGCGCGCTCGCCTATTTTTTCGTGCGTCGCGCGACGCGCAGCGAATGGACCGCGCTCGTCCCCCATTGGCCCAAGCTCGCCGCGCTCGGCCTCACGCTCGCCGTCTCCAACGTGCTCCTGTTCACCGCGGCCGCGCATACGACCGGCGTCAATCTCGCGATCCTGCAGGGCGTGACGCCGGCGCTCGTCATCATCGGCGCGAATGTCGCCTTCAAGGCGCCCATCGGACTCGTGACGATCGTCGGGCTCGCCGTGGCGCTCGCCGGCGTGGGCCTGGTGGCGACCGGCGGCGCGCCGGAGCGGATTCTCGACATCCGCTTCAACGTCGGCGATCTCTATCAGCTCGCCGCATCGGTGCTCTACGCCGTCTATGCGCTGCTTTTGCGCAATCGCCCGCCGGGTTCCGCCTGGGCGATTTTCAGCCTCGTGTCGCTGGCCTCCTTCGTGGCGTCGCTGCCCATGCTGGCGTGGGAGATCGCGGCGGGCGACGCCGTCGCGCCCTCGTGGCGGGGCCTTCTCGTGCTGGCCTATATCGCGATCTTCACGTCGCTGCTCGGCCAATTGTTCTTCATGCGCAGCGTGGAGCTTGTCGGGCCCTCGCGCGCCGCCGTCTTCCACAATCTGACGCCGGTTCTCGGCGCCCTGCTGTCCGTTCTGCTGCTGGGCGAAAGCCTCGCGCTCCACCATATGGCGGCCCTCGCCCTCGTTCTGGGCGGCATCTATCTGTGCGAGCGCTGGGGCAAGCGCTGACGCCGCCCCATCCGCAAGACGCAAAGCACAAGACGCAAGACGCAAAGCACAAGAAAACGCCCGGGCGAGAGGCCCGGGCGCGATAGAGTGTGCTTGAGGCCTTGTGGCCGCGCGAGGGACGCGCGATCAGAACTTCAGCGCCTTGGCCTGTTTCACGCCGGGGATCTGCTGGATCTTCTCCAGCGCCGCGGCGGGAACCTCGCCGTCGATCTGCACCAGCGCGATGGCCGAACCGCCGGGCGCGTCGCGGCCCAGCGCGAATGTGGCGATGTTGACGCCCGCCTCGCCCAGCACGCCCGCGAAACGGCCAATGAAGCCCGGCTTGTCCTCATTGGTGACATAGATCATCGCCGGCGCGAATTCCGCGTCGACCTTGATGCCCTTGATGTCGAGGATGCGCGGCTTGCCGTCCTGGAACACGGTGCCCGACACCGAACGCGTCTGCCGCTCGGTCTCCACCGTGAGGGTGATGAGCGATTCATAATCGCCCTCGGCCGCAGCGCGGTTCACTTCGTCGATCACCATGCCGCGCTCGCGGGCGACGATGGGAGCGGACACGACGTTCACGTCCGACAGCATCGGGCGCAGGAAGCCCGCGATGGCGGCGGCGGTGAGCGCCTTCGTCTTCAGCTCGGCGACCTCGCCCTCATAGGTGATGGTGAGCTTCTTGACGCCCGTGTCGGTGAGCTGGCCCGCGAAGGAGCCCAGCTTTTCGGCCAGCGCGACGAAGGGCTTCAGCTTCGGCGCCTCTTCGGCGGTGATCGAGGGGAAGTTGATCGCGTTCGAGATCGCGCCGCGCATTAGGTAATCCGACATCTGCTCGGCGACCTGAAGGGCGACGTTCTCCTGCGCTTCCGTGGTGGAGGCGCCAAGATGGGGCGTGCAGACCACATTGGGCAGGCCGAACAGCGGATTCGCCGTAGCCGGCTCCTCGGAGAACACGTCGAAGGCGCCGCCGGCGACATGGCCGGACTCGAGCGCGGCGCGCATCGCCGCCTCGTCCACCAATTCGCCGCGGGCGCAATTGACGATGCGCACGCCCTTCTTCGTCTTCGCGATATTCTCCGCGGACATGATGTTGCGCGTCTGCGGCGTGAGCGGGGTGTGCAGCGTGATGAAATCGGCGCGCTTGAGCAGGTCGTCCAGCTCCACCTTCTCGACGCCCAGGTCACGGGCGCGCTCAGGCGACAGGAAGGGATCGAAGGCGATGACGCGCATCTTCAGGCCCAGCGCGCGATCGGCGACGATGGAGCCGATATTGCCGCAGCCGATCACGCCCAGCGTCTTGGCGGTGATCTCCACGCCCATGAAGCGGTTCTTCTCCCACTTGCCGGCCTGGGTGGAGGCGTCGGCGGCGGGGATTTCGCGCGCGACGGCGAACATCATCGCGATGGCGTGTTCGGCCGTGGTGATGGAATTGCCGAAAGGCGTGTTCATCACGATGATGCCCTTGGCGGTGGCGGCCGGAATGTCGACATTGTCGACGCCGATGCCCGCGCGCCCGATCACCTTCAGGCGATTGGCGTTCTCGAGCAGTTTCGCCGTCACCTTGGTGTTCGAGCGAATGGCGAGGCCGTCATAATCGCCGATGATCTCGGCGAGCTTGTCTTTGTCCTTGCCGAGATTGGGCTGGAAGTCGACGTCGAGGCCGCGATCCTTGAAGATCTGGACGGCGGCGGTCGAAAGAGCGTCGGAAATGAGAACGCGAGGCGCCATGGGAGTGATCCTTCCGCGTGCGAAGACGCGATGAGCTTGAAGCGTTGAGCTTGAAGCGATGAGCTTGGAGCGATGAGCGATGCGTGGGTTGCGTGCGAGGGGGAGCGCGCGACAGGTGCGCGTCTCCCCGGAGGCGATCAGCCCTTCAGGCCGGCCTTGGCGTTGGCGAAGGCCCAGTCGAGCCACGCGGTGAGCGCGGCGACGTCGGCGGTTTCGACCGTGGCGCCGCACCAGATGCGCAGGCCCGGAGGCGCGTCGCGATAGCCGTCGATGTCATAGGCGGCGCCTTCCTTCTCGAGGGACGCGACCATCGACTTGACGAAGGCGGCCTGATCGTCGGCGGAGAGCGCCGTGACGGCGGGATCCACGACCTTCAGGCACACGCTGGTGTTGGAGCGGATGTCCGCGCTCTTGGCGAGGAAATCGACCCAATCGGTCTTGGCGGCCCAATCGGCGAGCGCCTTCGTATTGGCGTCGGCGCGGGCGACGAGGCCGTCGAGCCCGCCGATCGACTTCGACCAGTGCAGCGCGTCGATGTAATCCTCGACGCAGAGCATGGAGGGCGTGTTGATCGTGTCGCCGACGAAAATGCCTTCGATCAGCTTGCCGCCATTGGTCATGCGGAAGATCTTCGGCATGGGCCAGGCGGGCGTATAGCTCGTCAGACGCTCCACGGCGCGCGGCGACAGAATGATCATGCCATGCGCGGCTTCGCCGCCCAGCACTTTCTGCCAGGAATAGGTGACGACATCGAGCTTCGAGAAGTCGAGGCGCTGGGCGAAACAGGCCGAGGTCGCGTCGCAGATCGTCAGGCCCTTGCGGTCGGCGGGGATCCAGTCGGCGTTCGGCACGCGCACGCCCGACGTCGTTCCGTTCCAGGTGAACACGACGTCATTGTCGAAGTTGACCTGCTTCAGGTCGGGCAATTCGCCATAGGGCGCCTTGAGGATGCGCGCGTCTTTCAGCTTCAGCTGCTTGACGACGTCGGTCACCCAGCCTTCGCCAAAGCTCTCCCAGGCGAGCATGTCGACGCCGCGGGCGCCGAGCAGCGACCACATGGCCATTTCGACGGCGCCGGTGTCGGAGGCGGGAACGATGCCGATGCGGTAATCGGCGGGAACCTGCAGGATCTCGCGGGTGAGGTCGATGGCGAGCTTCAGCTTCGCCTTGCCGACTTTTGCCCGATGCGAGCGGCCGAGCGGCGCGTCCGACAGGTTTTGAAGGGAATATCCGGGGCGCTTGGCGCAGGGGCCGGAGGAGAAATTCGGATTCGCCGGCTTCGAAGCCGGGGCAAGCGCATGCGTCATGGCAGTCCATCCTTTCAGATGGGCGCCTCCCGTTGGGGGGAGGTGTCCCGCGAACGGCGTTACGCCTGTCGGGGCGCCTCGTCAAGCGGCATGACGATGACGCTCGCGCCAGTCCGCCTCAGCGCGCGGCGGCTCCATTGGCCAAAGCGAAGCGCACGCCCAGCCGCACGTCATGTGCGCCGACGGCGAACCGCTGGCTCGCGCCCGCGCAGCCCGACGCGCAGGAGACCCGCCCCAATGCGGCGCGGCCGGCGTCGAAATAGCGATAGCCCATCTCCACATGCACGCCTTCGGTCGGCTCATAGGCGACGCCCGCCATGAGCGTCCAGGCGAAGGCCCAGCGCGCCGCGCCGTCTCCCGCGCCCGCGCCGCCGCCGGGCCCAAGCCCCGCCACGGCGACCCGCTCGGTCGCATGGCGCGCGACGCCCAGGCCCGCGCCCACGAAAGGCGTGAGCCCGTGCCAGGTGATCGCTTCGAAATAGGCGTTGGCGAGAAGCACGCCCGATTGCGCGCTGGCGCGCGTCTCGTCCGCGCAGCGCGCGGAGCCGCAGGCATGGCTCGTGCGCGCCAGATAGCGGGCGGGCGCGCGATGTTCGGCCGATGCGTCGAGGCGCACGAAATCATTCACGCGATAGCCCAGGCCCAGGCCATAGAAAGCGCCGTCGCGCAGGCGCGCCCAATCGGCCGTCAGGGGCGCAAGACCGCCAAGACCGCCAAGGCCGCCAAGGCCCGCTTGCGCGTCGGCGGAATGGGGCGCGATGAGCTTCGGCTCGGGCGCCCAGGCGATGGCCGCGCCGGAATCGGCGCGCATGTACCAGTCGGAATATTCTTTCGCCGGCCCGAGCGATTTGCCCAGCGCAGGCGCAGGCGGCAAGACGTCGGCCGCCGCGGCCGAGGGCGCGCAACAGGCGACGAGCGCCGCGCATGCAACGAACTGAAGGGCCCTGACGCCGCCCATGCAAAACCTCAACCAGACGACAACTGGCGAAGAGAATGCCGGAAAGCGTTTAACGGCCTCTTAACGTTAACGGAAAATTTCGCGCGCGGGCGCAGGCGCGCAGAGCTGGCGCAGGCTCACGCGGCCGCCGGCGCGCGCTTGATGGCGTCGCAGATCGCGTCGACGATATGGTGGAGCATGTCGGCGTCGTCGCCTTCCGCCATGACGCGGATCACCGGCTCCGTGCCCGACGGGCGGATCAGCAGGCGCCCCCCGGTCCCCAGACGCCGTTCGCCGTCGGAAATGGCCTTGGCGACGCTGTCGCTGTTCATCGCCTCGCGCGAGGCGACGCGCACGTTCTTGAGGATTTGCGGCGCGGGATCGAACAAATGGCAGACTTGGCTCACCGGCTTCTGCTGGCGCTGCACGACGGCGAGCACCTGCAAGGCCGCGATCAGCCCGTCGCCGAG
>CAIXDD010000359.1 GCA_903918155.1 uncultured Hyphomicrobiales bacterium | reverse complement strand
TCGATTTCGCATGCGCGGCGATGATCTTTTCTGCGATCGAAACCAGCTTTTTCAGCTGCGCTATTTCCTTGGTCGAAAGGCTCATCGCATCCTCGCTCGCAGTTACGCCTTCACTAGCGCCGAAACTTGTTACTAAGTCGATAATAGCGACAACGAGCGCGCGTGCGCCGAGTTCCCCGCGACGCGCGGAAACGCCGAAAGACTATCGAATGAGGCCTTTTTCGTCGATCTGGATCACCCTGTCGATCTCCACGCGACGGACGAGATAATTATAAGCGTCGCGTTCGCGCGGGATTTCACGTCGCAGGACGAAGTCCAGATCCTGCCCGTCCTTGCCTTCAAGCGCCTGCAGAACGTCTTCATAGGCGCGGATGATCTTGCCGTCGATCGAATGGATAATGTCGTAATAACGCACCGACGCCTCCTCGCCCAAGGAGGCCCGCTCGACATATTGCACGTTGATCACCGGCCTTTCGGGAACGGCGTTGGGCGGCGCGGCCAACAGCAGGCCCGAGACGAAAACGCCGCGCTGCAGGAGGATCTTGCGTTGCGCGGGCACCGGCGCGACGACGTCCAGCTCCGCGCCGTTGCGCACGATCCGAAATGCGAGCTGCGCGGCGCCGCGCGCCTTGTCGATCACCCGCGAGGCATAGCGCGCTTTGGAATCGCCGTTCACCGCGATGATCCGGTCGCCGATTTTCAAATGCGCGGCCCAAAGCTCTTTCACGTCGCCGACCACCAATTCGCGATCCTTCACGGTTTCGGCGAATTGAATCGGAAGGATCGGCGGCGCGGCGTCCTTGCCGTCCTTGAGCAGCGATACGATCGTGCAGGCGAGCTTCGCCGGCACGGCGAAATTCATGCCTTCCGTTTGCGATTTGCTCAAGGTCGCCGCATTGATCCCGACGACGACGCCCGATTTTTCGTCGATCAGGGGACCGCCGGAATTGCCCGGATTGAGCGCGGCGTCGGTCTGCAGGACTTCGATGCCGTTAAAGGATTTCGTCCCGCTCACGATGCCGCGCGTGGCCGTGTAATCGAGGCTCCAGGGATGGCCGAACGCGATCACCGGGCGCCCGGCATGGGGTTCGTCACCGCAATCCAATTGCGCGGCGCGCGCGGAGGCGGGAATTTTCGAGGGATCGATTTTCAAAATCGCGAGATCGAGATGGGTGTCGATGTAAAGCCGTTCGATGAGCGTGCTGGTCTGACCCTTGAAGTTCACGCGGATCTTGGCGGGCGCGCGTCGGGCGACATGCGCATTCGTCATGATCCAGCCGCGCGCATGGTCGATGAGGAAGCCGGCGCCCTTGGCGGTGCCCTTATTCTCGTCGCCGAAGGGAAACTCGACGGCGGACGATATCTGGACTGTGAACAGATTGGCGTTGTCGATAACGTCCGCTCTTGCGGAAGGGCCGAAAGAGACGCAGGCAAGGCACGCGGCGAGTGCGGATCGAATCATGACAATATCCCCCCTCGCTCTTATAGCCCCTGCGCGGGCAAGGCGCGCCGCCGCCGTGGGTCCCGGGCCCGGATCAATATCGGATCGGGGGGATCCGGGGCGATCCGGGGCGATCCTGGGCTCATCAGGAATTTCGACGACAAAAAACCCGCCGACCTTTTGGGTCGGCGGGCTGATTTGGTTGCGGGGGCAGGATTTGAACCTGCGACCTTCAGGTTATGAGCCTGACGAGCTACCGGGCTGCTCCACCCCGCGTCAAAAACGTCTGCGGCTTGCATGAAAGGCCAGCGCAAAGCGGGCCCCAAAAGCAATGAGCGACGACCATAGAGGACCGCCGCTCAAACGCAAATCCGACATCGTGAGAGGAAATTCCCGTGTATTGCAGGCCTGGCGACGCCCTACTCTCCCCGGTCTTGAGACATAGTACCATTGGCGCAGGAGCGTTTGACGGCCGAGTTCGGGATGGGATCGGGTCTGGGCGCTCCGCCTAAGCCACCAGGCCGGCGAAACACGGGAAGCAAAACTGGTTTTTCGGATTGTCTTGTCTGGTCTTGGG